>UQVG01000036.1 GCA_900544435.1 uncultured Erysipelotrichaceae bacterium
TTTAAAGTGAGAATAACGGAGTTAAATCAAAAGATGTGTCAGATGGTTAATTAAGAAAAATAACAAAATAAGTAAAAACTTACTTTGTTATTCAATAATCTTTCGTGGACATTTGTCTTTACAATTTCCACAATGGATACATTTTGAATAGTCGATGTGTGCTAAAAAATCATCCACAGTAATCGCATTTACAGGACATACTTTTGTACACATCCTACACCCTAAACAACCTACTTGACAACTAGCGTTGACAATTGGTCCTTTATCATGACTATTACATCTTACATGATAAGTAGAATCATAAGGAACCATTTCAATAAGATGTTGAGGACAAGCATCCATACATTTTTGACATGACTTACATTTATCTTGATCAACTTGAGCAACACCGTCAATGACATGAATAGCATCAAATGCACAGGCTTTGACGCAACTACCATACCCAACACATCCAAAGCGGCATTTCTTATCTCCACTTCCAGGAATAACAGCTGCACTTAAACAATCATGAATACCATCGTATTGATATTGAGTCTTTATTTTATCACAAGTTCCTTTACATTTAACATAAGCTACTAAATGTGTATTCTCTTCTACTTCTAAATGGAGAATTTCTCCTATTTTTTTAGCAACTTCTATTCCACCAACAGGACATTGATTAATTGGGGCTTCTTTTTTAGCAATTGCACATGCAAGGCCATCACATCCAGGATAACCACAAGCTCCACAGTTATTTCCAGGAAGAACCGCTCTAATTTTTTCTTCATCTTCATTGACTTCTACTTTAAATTTAACACTGGCAAGTGAAAGGAATATTCCAATAAACAATCCTATACTTCCAACAACAATAATTGCAATAATGACTGTATTCATCGTATTTCCTCCTTAAATCAAGCCTGAAAAGCCAATAAAGGCAATAGCCATCAAACCTGCTGTAATTAAAACAATTGGTGAGCCTTGTAAAACATGAGGAATATCATTATCGGCAATTCTTTCTCTTATTCCTGCTAAAATTGTAATTGAAATTGTAAATCCTAAAGCTGTCCCAAAACCAGCTACAACACTTGTTACAAAATCATAATTATTTTGTACATTTGTTAAAGCAACACCTAAAACAGCACAGTTGGTTGTAATAAGAGGTAAATAAACACCTAATGAATTATATAAAGGTGGCAAATATTTTTTTAAAAAGAGTTCTACAAATTGAACAAGTGCTGCAATAATTAAAATAAAGGCGACTGTTTCTAAATATTCAACATGTAACAAAACAAGTAAACGATACAATAAATGAGTTACAGCTGAAGCAATTGTAATTACAAAAATAACTGCACCACCCATAGACATTGCGGTTTTGGTTTGTTTTGAAACCCCTAAAAATGGACATAAACCTAAAAACTGTGATAAAACGACATTATTAACTAAAGAAACACTAATCAGTGTTAAAATGAGTGTTTTCATTTTTTATGATCCTCCTTTAACAAAGATTTATTTATTTGACATTGATTACCATGACAATGCATACAATCTCCTCCACACTTTAAAGATGAATGAGAAACATTCGTCGCACTAGGTAATTTTAATTTATTTTGAATAGCTGTTAACAAAGCAAGTATAAAGAATGCTCCTGGTGCCATCACAAAAATTGTTATTGGCTCAAACGAAATAGGTAATGACATTGAAAAAAATGTTCCTGCACCTAATATTTCTCTTACTAAACCTATACAAGTTAAAGCTAAAGTAAAACCAAGCCCCATACCAAGACCATCCATAATTGATAAAAGTGGATTATTTTTAGAAGCAAAGGCTTCTGCTCTTCCTAAAATAATACAATTGACAACAATTAAAGGAATATAAATACCAAGTGTATCATATAAAGATGGAATATATCCTTGTAATAATAATTGTACAACTGTAACAAGTGAAGCAACAATAACAATATAAGCAGGAATACGCATACGACTAGGAATAATATTTCTAAGTGCTGAAATAACAAAATTCGACATAATTAAAACAGCCATTGTTGTAAGTCCCATTCCCATTCCATTCATTGCTGAGGTTGTAACCGCAAGTGTCGGACACATACCAAGCATTAATACAAAGGTAGGATTTTCTTTAATGATTCCATTATATAAAGGTTTTAAATATTTCTTCATATTTTCATCTTCCTTTCAATAAATCATAAAAATCTAAGGCTCCATTAATACCATTTGTCATTGCTTTAGAAGTAATGGTTGCTCCTGATAAAGAATCTACTTCACCTTCATTTTGTTTACCATTTTTAACGACTTGGAAATGATCTATTTTTTTACCTACATACTGATTTCTAAACTCTTCATTTTTAGCGTTCATCCCAAGTCCTACTGTTTCATCAATTGATAAAATTTCAACACCTGTAATTTCTTTTTGAAGGTTGATACCAACAATGATTTCAATATCACCACCAAAACCATCATGATCAAACACTTGAATAATATAACCGATAGTTTGTTTTTGATGATATGCTTTTAAAGCATTTTCTATTTCAAGACCGTTTTTACCATAATCCCCTTTAAGCTTTTTAGATAATTTTTTGATATCATTTTCTTTATAAGCTTTAAAAGAAGTTGCTTCTTTCATCACTTTTAAATAAGCATCTTGCTTACTTTGTTGTAATTGATGTTGAATAGGATTCTTCGTTATTTGATAAACATAACCAAGAAGCCCTCCACAAATAATAGTAATCACACATAAAATTAAGATATCTTTTATTATTTTTTTCATTTGACAACACCACCTTTTAATGTGAGTTTATCAATTAAAGGTACTAATAAATTAGAAATAATAATGGCATAAGAAACACCTTCTGCACTTGTTCCAAAAAAACGAAATAATCCTGTTAATACACCTAATAAAACACCATAAATAAGTTGCCCTTTTTGATCCATTGGACTTGTTACATAATCAGTTGCCATAAAAAAGGCACCAAAGATTAAACCTCCACCACATAACTCACACGCTAAATAATAAATATCAAAAGGACATGGTGATAAAATTAATGTAAAAATAGAAAATGTAAAAAGATATGTTAAAGGAATGGTTACTTTAATAACTTTTTTAACAATCAAATACAATGCACCTATTAAAAGTGCAATTGCAGAAGTTTCTCCAATTGTTCCAGCAGTATTTCCAATAAACATCCTTATTAAATCAAAGCTTTCACCATTTTTTAAAACTGCAAGTGGCGTTGATGAAGTCATCCCATCAAATACAAAATTTGTCATTCTTCCAGTAAATGAAATCAACAAAAAACATCTTGCAGCTAACGCTGGATTCATAAAATTTTGTCCTAATCCTCCATAAAATTGTTTAACCACAATAATAGCAAAGAGACCCCCAATAACAGGAAGCCATAAAGGAACTGTTGATGGTAAATTTAAAGCAAGAATAAGTCCTGTGACAACTGCTGATAGATCTTTGATGGTAATTGTCTTTTTCATAAAACGTTCATATAAATATTCTGCTAAAACACATGTTGTTATCGTTGTTACAATAATCAATAAAGCATTTATTTTAAATTGAATAATTCCAAATAAAGTAGCTGGTATTAAAGCAATAATGACATCTAACATAATAGAAGATGTTGTAACACGATCTTTAATATGCGGTGAAGCAGAAACATGTAGTAATTGATTCATGAATAACACCTACTTTCTTTTATTAACAGAGACTAAATATTTCATCTTCTTAAATGCCTGTGTCATATTTCTTTTTGCTGGACATGTATAGCTACAACAACCACATTCTATACATTCCATTCCACCATTTAAAATAAAGGCCTCTGTATCATTTTTTGTTGCTATTTGATAAAGTTTTTGTGGAACTAATAAACTAGGACACACGTCTTTACATCGACCACAACGAATACATGCAGAAGGTTCGTAAAGTGAAACTTCATCTTGTACAAGTGCAAGTAAAGAACTTGATGTCTTAGTTACAGGTATATCTAAATGGATAAGGGCACTTCCCATCATTGGACCTCCACAAATAAGTTTTTGAACTTCAGATTTGAAACCTCCTAATTGTTCAACGATCCATTTAAAACTCGTTCCTATAGGGACTTCAATATTGCTAGGTGTAATTCCATCACCTGAAATTGTCATTACTTTAGAAATTAAAGGTTGATTATAACGAACCGCTTGATTAATAGCAATCACTGTTGCTACATTATCAACAATACATCCTACATCTAAAGGAAGCATTTTAGAATTTAATGTCTTTCCTGTTAAAACTTTAACAAGCATTCTTTCTCCACCTTGAGGATATTTTGTTTTTAGTTCTTTCACAACAATTCTTTTTTCATCTTTACACTTTTCTTTTAATAAATGAATAGCCTCTTTTTTATTATCTTCAATCGCAATATAACAAAGAGCTTTTGGAAACATTTCTAATAAAATATGAATTCCTGCTATTAGTTCATCTGTTTTTTCAAGCATCAAGCGATAATCACTTGTAAGATAAGGTTCACATTCAGCACCATTAACAATATAATATTGAACTTGATTTGGATCTTTAACAGAAAGTTTTACATGTGTAGGAAAACCAGCGCCTCCAAGACCAACTATTCCTGCTGCCTTAATTCTTTCAATTTTTTCTTCATAAGTTAATTCTTGTTTATTATCTTGATTTTCAACTTTTTGATATAATCCATCATTAGAAATAACAATAGATTCTTGCATTTTCCCACTAACATCCATTCTTTCTTCTATTTTTTTAACTACACCTGAAACTGAAGAAATAATAGGACTTGAAACAAAAGCATCACTACAGGCAATAACTTGCCCAACTTTTATCTCATCTTTTACTTTAACAATTGGTTGACAAGGTGCACCAATATGTTGTTTTAAAGGAAATACAACTTCATCACTTGCTTTTATTTTAATAATAGGTAAATCCTTTGTATATTGTTTTTGATCTTTTGGATGTATACCTCCAATAAACGATTTTAAACTCATAACTTCCATCCCCTTTAACCCTATTTTAGTCCTATTATTTTCAAATTGAAAGCGTTTACAACAAGTTAAAAAATTAACTTGTTTTCTTTGAAATATATGAAAATCATGTGATTTTAATCACATTTAAATATAAAAAAAGATAGCTTTCGCTATCTTAAAAATACTAATTTTGTTCATAAAATTCTTCGTCATCTAACATTGAATAACTTATTAGGTGTTGACCATCCAAATTTACTTTATGCATATTAACGGCAGTAATTTGTCTTCTATTATATGTTGTATAATAATAGATTCCTTTTTGACTATTCCAACATGAAGTATAAATCGTTATTTCATATTTACCTTCATCTACTTCACAACACCCTCTTTGTTGTTCTACAGAACCTAAAATATGGAAAAATTGATTAACACTGTCTCTTTCATTATCTTTTGATTGTCCGTTCATTTTAGTAAAAGCAACTCTTACAAAACGTGACATCGAAGATAGGTCACCAGGTAAACCAAGAGCACCCATTCCTCTAGAATATGATTTTAAATCTAATTGTTTAGAGAAACAGTTATGAGGTTGTTTAGGGGATAACGACATATAATTATTTAAGTTAAATAATTGTTTATCAAATGAAGGATTATTTGTAAGAACACCGACTGGGTTTTCATAGATTTTTAATCCTTCTTCTACTGATTCAACAGTTATACATCCACTTTGGTCTGCAATAATCCAATGTAATGAAGCTGCTGGTAAATGTTCATTATAAGGTGTCTTTACTAAATTAATTGTTTGAATAAGTTGTTTAGCTTCTTTCAATGTTGCACATTGACTTAAAACCCAAGGAATAAATTCATATTGGGCAACATTAATTGCATCTTCTTTAACATCATGATAATAAGCATTTCCGACAAAATTCAATCCTGCCATTCCTAAACCTTTTTCATTAACTGCATCATAATATAAAGGATATTCTTCTAATACATGAGCCATACCAATCATGGCGTAATGTTCAATATTTTTTTGCCCATGTCTATATTGTAATGGATAATTTCTTGGCATAATAGCTATTTTTTCACCATAAGAAAATTCGTAGTCTAAAGTTCTACCCATATAAAAATCTTTTGTTTGATAAGTTGCTGCTGTACACATATAAAATCTCTCTTTCTAATCATTATTTTACTATTATATAGTATAACCCATTTATTTCATCTTTATGAATTAGAAAAGAAAAACACTCCTAAGAGTGTATTTCTAATATTATTTAACTTCAACTAGTTCTAGGTAACTTGTTGCACCTTTGACACCTGGTGTTCCACCAGTAACTATGATTTTTTGACCAGGTTTTACACCATTTTCTCTAGCAATAATACTTGCATAATCAATCATTGAAATACGTGAATTTAATTGTTTACAAGGTACTGCTTTAACACCCCAGTTTAAAGCTAACGCTTTAACAGTTTTAACTGATGGAGTTGCAGCAATGATACGAGATTTTGTACGATAACGAGCCATTTTACGAGCTGTAAATCCTGATTCTGTAAAGGCAATAATTGCTGCTACATTGAATTTATAAGCAATTTCTGCAACAGACATACAAATAGCTTCACTTGTATCATCTGGTGCTGTACGAATGGCTTGTCTTTGTAAACTTTGATAATCTAAACTAGATTCAATCTTATGAGCAATTTTTGACATCATTAAAACTGCTTCTTGAGGATATAATCCACTTGCAGATTCACCAGATAACATAATCGCATCTGTACCATCATAAATTGCATTAGCAACGTCAGATACTTCAGCACGTGTTGGTCTTGGATTTTGTTGCATACTTTCTAACATTTGTGTAGCAGTGATAACGATTTTACCACGTTGTTTACATTTTTTAATAATTGATTTTTGAATAAGTGGGACATCTTCAGCAGGAACTTCTACACCTAAGTCACCACGAGCAACCATGATACCATCAGCAATATCAAGAATTTCATCAACGTTTTCAACACCTTCTTGATTTTCAATCTTAGCTAAAATTTGAATATCATTTCTACCATTTTCAATTAATAATTTTTTAATATCAATAATATCTTGTGCTCTACGACAGAATGAAGCAGCAACATAATCAAAAGGTTGATTTGCACCAAATGTTAAATCTGAAATATCTTTAGGTGATAAATAATCAAATCCTAATTTAATTCCTGGAACATTGATTCCACGTTTATTTTTTACTTCTCCATCATTTGCAGCTACACAAACAATATCTGTTCCTTCAATATGATCAACTAATAATTCTACTTGACCATCGTTTACTAAGATGAAACCACCTGGTTTAACATCTTTATATAAGTCTTTATAAGTGATTGTAAATCTTTCACTTGTTCCTTCAATATCTTCTACACAGATAGTTGAAGTTTGTCCTTTTTTAAAAGTTGTTTTACCACCTACGAAATCACCAGTACGAATTTCAGGTCCTTTTGTATCTAACAAAATAGCAACATTTGTAGATAATTCTTTATTAATTTCTAATAAAGTGTTGATTTTTTCTTCATGTTCTTCATGAGTTCCATGAGAAAAGTTTAATCTCATAACATTCATTCCAGCTTTTACTAATTTAGTAAGCATTTCTTTACTTTCTGAAGCTGGTCCAATAGTACATACAATTTTTGTTTTTGACATAATCTCGTTTTTGTTCATAATTCTTGCCTTCCTTTACTCTCTTCATTCTTTAGTATAAACCTATTTTTTTAAGATAACAATGTGTAAAAGCAATGTAAGCACATCCACTTAAAAAATATTTTTTCATTTATTATTTTATGAAAAATAATTACAAAAACAGTTAAAATATATACGTTTTTTGAAAATCATTTTTATCTATTTTCGGGCATATACCAATATGAATTCATTTGATATAAATACGTTCTGGCCCCTTTAGGCATTTGTGTAAGAGCATTAAAAACATTATAATAATCTCCTGCACCCATCGCTATAGCAATAACTCCCCATAAAGCAAACATTAAATATTTAGATCCTAAAAATGATAAAAAATAAGGAAAAAAACCAAAAACTAAATTTGGTAGAAGAGACATAAAAATAAATCTTTTTTTGCTCATTGTTTCATTTCCTAAAACAAAAACCATCCCTTGTTTTAAATTTGTATAAAGATAAACATCTTCTTTAAAACAAAGAGCATGTAAAAACTCATGAGGAAATATTGTTAAGATTGGAAAAATAGCACCAAACATCATATCATCAAAATAAAGAAGTAAATTATTTTTATATACTAAAAGAATAGGAATAGATAAAATGACCATTAATACAAGTCCTATTGTATTAGCAATAACTGCAAGTTCTTTAGATGAACTGACTTCTTTAAATTTTACAGCATTGGGTTGATGATTTCTTTTCGGTAATGTTTCAGGATCTAAATTATATTTTCCTTGATAATGTAATCTCATAATAAAACTCCTTACTTTCTTTTAGTATATCAAATATAAAAGTATATGAAAAACTCTTGAGATAATCCCAAGAGTTTTATTCATATTTAAAATAATCAAGACTTTCATGAATTTGTATTTGAATTGGTAAATCTTCCAATAATTCAGGAAGCTTTTCTTCAATCATAACTTCTAAATGATGCCCCGGATCAATCAATAAACAATCATGATCAATAGCATATTTAGCATGGCGATATTTAGTATCACCAGTAATATAACAATCTACTTGACCAGCAAGAATTTCTAAGTCGTCTGCTGCGCTTCCTCCACAAATAGCAATTGTTTGAATTAATTTATTTGTATTTTTACTATATTTTAAATGCTGTAAATGAAATTTGTCTTTTACATATTCTATAAAATCTTGTCCTTCCATTGCTTGATTTAAAGTAGCTTTCTTTCCTACCTCATAATGATCATAACAAGCAACATCATGGACACCTAATTTTTGAATCAACCAATCATTCATTGAAATTCCATTTTGTCCTCTATCTAAACATGTATGTAAACTATAAACAACAATATCGTGTTTGATAGCCATTTCAATAAATTTTCCTTGATGTAAAGATGTATCCATGTTTTTTATTTTTTCTAATAAAAAAGGATGATGTGTAATAAGCATTTGACAATTATTTTCAATACAGGCTTGTAACGTTTCATTATCTGCATTTAAAGCAATATAGACTTTTTTTACTTCATTTTCTCTATTTCCTATTTGTAAACCACAGCAATCAAAATCCATTTGAAGATCTAAAGGAAAATATGTTTCCAAATGATTCATAATTTCATAAGCTTTCATTGAGTTCACCTTCAATTAATTGTTTTTGTTTTTCTAATTCTAAATATCTTGGATGATTTGATGGTAAATCTTTCATAATCTTTAAATATGTTTGATATTGTTTTTGCCAATAACGAATAAATAGTTCATCTTTATTTTTTCTTAAAATTGGTCCAAACATTATATCTTCTTGACTATATTGAATATCTTGATTTGTATTTTCTATTACCATCATTTCATAAACATGATGTCCATCTTTAATCATCTTTTCATCAATAATTTTAAAATGATTATTAAATAAATATTTTCTTAAATGATCTGTATTAGCATTAGGTTGTAAATAGAATTGTTTTACTTTATTTAAATAATCCTTATTCTTTTCTAGTATTTCAACAATAAGAAATGATCCCATTCCAGCAATGGTCACCATATCGATTTCTTTATCAAGAATAGGATCTAATCCATCTCCTAATAAAGCTTCAACGTTTTCTTCAAAATGATATTGCTTAATAGTAGAAAGTGACACCGCAAAAGGTCCTTTTGCGACATCACAGGCATAAGCTTTATCTATAATATTTTTTTCAATTAAATAGCATGGCAAATATGCATGATCTGTTCCAATATCTGCCAAGATATTCCCTTTTTTATGTTTTTCTACCAAATGAGCAAGTAGTTCTAATCTTTTTGATAGTTTCATTAACGATCCAAGAAATCCTTTAATCTTTTAGAACGAGATGGATGTTTTAATTTTCTTAATGCTTTTGCTTCAATTTGACGAATACGTTCACGTGTAACATTAAACTCACGTCCTACTTCTTCAAGCGTTCTAGTTCTACCATCATCTAACCCAAAACGAAGTCTTAATACTTTTTCTTCACGATCCGTAAGTTCTAATAAAACATCATTTAATTCATCTTTTAATAATTCATTAGCAGCATAATCATCTGGAGACATTGCTCCTTCATCTTCAATAAAATCACCTAAATGTGAGTCATCTTCTTCACCAATTGGTGTTTCTAATGAAACAGGTTCTAATGAAATTTTTTGAATTTCTCGTACTTTTTCAGGTGTCATTCCATCCATTTTTTCAGCAATTTCTTCAGCAGATGGTTCTCTACCTAATTCTTGAATTAATTGTCTTTGAATACGTGTTAATTTATTGATTGTTTCTACCATGTGTACTGGAATACGAATTGTACGGGCTTGATCGGCAATTGCACGTGTAATTGCTTGTCTAATCCACCAAGTCGCATAAGTAGAAAATTTAAATCCTTTTGTATAATCAAATTTTTCTACTGCTTTAATTAACCCCATGTTTCCTTCTTGGATTAAATCTAAGAATAACATTCCACGTCCAACATATCTTTTAGCGATAGAAACAACTAATCTTAAGTTTGCTGCAGCAAGTTCTTTTTTAGCTTGTTCATCACCTTCAAGAATTCTTTTAGCTAATTCGATTTCTTGGTCATGATTTAATAATTCTACACGTCCAATTTCTTTAAGATACATCTTTACAGGATCATTAATTTTAACATTGCTTCCAAGTTGAGTGCTTTCACTTTCCTTATCATCATCATGTTCTTGATACATATGTAATGTATCTCCTGTCATCATATCGAAATCACCATCAAAATCTAGATCAGGAGTATCATCTGCATCATCTAAATCAAGGTCTAAATCATCATCCATTGCAGGAACACCTGCAAGTAACATATCATCATCTACATCTAATGAATCTAAATCATCATCAGAGATTGTAATTTGATTTTGTTGAATATAATCAAGTAATTCTTCTGCTAATTCATCACTTAAATCATAATTCATTAAATATTCATCAATTTGTTCTTGCGTTAAAATATTGTTATTGTTTTTTGCTTCATTTATAACTAATTTTTTTAAATCATCAAATGAAACTGCTTGTACTTTTTTCTTTGCCATAATCTACTCCTTTTCTTTTGATTCTATAATTTCTTGAAGAATTTTTGCTTGTTGACGAGGATCATATGTTTGTGAAAGTTCCTGTTCAAGCTGTTTAATTCGTTCAATCTTTAATTTTTCTTGTATTGTTTTAATATAATCATCAATTGCTTGATTTGATTGTAACTTTGGTAATTGCAACGATGATATTTCTAAAATTCTTTTTACAATATCTTGATCATCAATCATATTAATCAAATCAGCAACTTCTAAAATGACATACTGACGATAATAATCAATAATATATGAAGCAATCAAACGATTAACTTTATCATACATGTATCCTGCTTTTGCTTCATATTGCATTGCATATTTTTTATCCTGCATCATATAATACAATAAATCTCTTTCAGCCTTTTGATATTTATCAATAAGTCTTGAAACATGATCATACGTAATAGGTCTAAAAGGTATTGGTTTATTTACAGGTGTTTGTTGACTCATTAAATGATGAATCGTTTCTTTAGAAAATCCTGATTTTTTTACAAGTTGATCAATGTAATAATCTTGATCAACTATATCATCTAATTGCATAATGACTTTTACCATGGATTCTAAAAAATTTTTACGATCTTCATAGTTATCAACATTAATGCGTTCATAATAATAATTTAATTTAAATTCAACAGCACTTATGGGATTTTTAAAAAGTGCTACTAGTTCCTCTTTCCCTTTCGCTTCTAAAAATTCATCTGGATCCATTGCATCAGGAATAACAACAATAGATGTATGAAATCCTTCATTATTTAAAGCATCCACACATTTAATCATGGCATTTTTACCTGCTTGATCACCATCTAAGCATAAAACAATATCATTTGATAATCGTTTTAACATTTTTAAATGTTGTGAAGTTAAAGCAGTTCCCATAATTGCGACAGTATTTTTAATTCCTGCTTTATATAATGCTATTACATCCATAAAGCCTTCTAGAATAATGACTTTACCTTCATTTCTAACATCATTTTTTATACGATGGTAATTATACAATGTTTCTCCTTTAATAAAGATTTTAGATTCAGGAGAGTTCATATATTTTGATTCTTTTTGATTTTTTTGATAAATACGACCACTAAAACCAACAACAC
>UQVG01000037.1 GCA_900544435.1 uncultured Erysipelotrichaceae bacterium
TGTAATCTTTCTTCCTAATTTAACGATTTTCTCTCTTGGAGGGTTATCATGCTTATGGTTAGCATTCCACCCCTCATATTTTTTCATACTCATTTATATTTCCTTCTCCTTCTACTCTTTTTAGCCAAAAGTACATTATAGATTAATTATACATTAATAAATTTATTAATGTATTGTTTAGAAAACATTTGTTGAAAAAATGATTATTTTTTCACATAAATTTAGACATTTTGTTTCTTTTGCTTAAAAATAAAAGGAGACTTTTCATCTCCTAGCTATTATCTTTTCTTGCTTTTCTATCAGCAATAATATCAGAAATATCAAATGGTACTTCATCATCTTCTTGTTCATAAACATTTAAAAATGGAACATCTTCTACACTTCTAAGTGGAAACTCTGATTTTGCAGTCACATCTTTTAAATCACATTCAATAACCCCAATATATATACCTGGAATAACTTTTCTTTCACTCAATGGTTTAATAGCACGATCATTACATATATAAAGCAAATTATAACCTTTTTCCCATGTTTCCGGATCATCTTTATAATCTAACATCTTCATTTTCCCTTTAGCAATCACACTACGATAATCATGATAATGTCCTTTATATTTCTTATCAGGAAAATCATTAAAGATACTAAATTCAATACATACTCTTGGATCTTTCTTTAATAATTCAGCTTTCTTTCCTACTTTCATAAAATGTGTATACACATTTAAATGCGTATCTGTCATTTCAAACCCAAAACTCATTGGTACAACATAAGGAAAACCATCTTCATCATTCATTCCCACATTAATAATATTCATTTCTTGAAGCATAGCTTCTATTAGTTTATAATCGACTACTTCTCTTTCAAATCGTCTCATTTCACTCACCTCAATTACACTATACTTTGTTTTGTTTTATTTTCAAATGACTTTCAATAAATGAAAAATATCTTATAATATTTTTGAGGTGTCATATGAATACATTAAAAATACAAATCAAACCCTATTATCAAAATAATCCATTTCATTTGAAAGATGATCAAATACATTGTTTATCTACTAATAAAGATGAAGAAGAAATCCAATTACTTCTTAAACAAATGAATCTTTCTAACTATACTGTATTTCTTCAATTAGATATGGAAAATTATACTTACGGTTATCTACATACATCATCTAATAAATAATACGATTTATTTTATTATAATGACTTTGATGATTATGAAGACGAAATTGAATTTGGTAGTAACACTTGGATTAAAATGATGACAAAATAACGTAAGATATCGTTTTGACACTCTTTCGGTGGTCATCTCGGTGGTCATCTCGGTGGTCATCTCGGCATATTATAAAAAATAATTTTATAATATGCCTTTGCATTCTGCCATCATATATTTTATTAATTCTAAATTAAAAACCCCTTGGTTGAGAATTCAACCTTGGGGTATGCTTATATATTAATCTACATCATACGCTACTAAATCATCAAAAGTTTGTCTACGAATAACTTCTTTAGAATGACCTTGGTATGTAAAGACAACAGCAGGTTTTGGTAATTGGTTGTAGTTAGAAGACATTGAATAATGATAAGCTCCTGTAGAGAACATTGCAAGAATATCTCCTGGTTGAGGATCTTGTAACATAATATCTTTAATCAAAATATCTCCAGATTCACAGTTTTTACCAGCAACTGTTACTAAATGATCTGCTTCTTGTCCTGCTTTGTTTGCGATAACAGCATCATATTTAGCGTTGTATAATGATGAACGAATGTTATCTGTCATTCCACCATCGACACTAATATAATCTCTAATATCTCTAATATATTTATAAGAACCAACTGTATATAAAGTAATACCGGCATTACCTACACAATAACGTCCTGGTTCTACTAAAACCATTGGTCGTTTCATATCTCTTTTATCGAAACCTTTATAGATGATATCCATGATTGTAGAAACAACATCATCGAATTCTAGCGGATGATCACTTGCTGTATATTGAATACCAAAACCACCACCAGCATTTAATTTATTAATAACAATTCCAAAGATATCATAAATTTCATAAGCGATATCTACGAATTTATTCATCGCAAGTACATAAGCTTGAATTTCTTCAATTTGACTTCCTACGTGACAATGAATTCCATCGAAATTGATATGTGGTGCATCAATAACTTTTTTAATTGCTTTTAAATATGTATTATCATGACTTGAAAAACCAAATTTTGTATCTTTAGCTCCTACACGAATATAATCATGTCCACCAGCATAAACACCTGGTGTGATTCTGACCAAACCATTGACCATAACATTTAATTTTGAAGCAATTTCTTCAACAAGTTCAATTTCATAGAAATTATCAATAACGAAGTTTTCAACACCGTTTTCTAATGCATATTGAATTTCTGAAGGTAATTTGTTATTTCCATGGAAATAAATCTTTTTAGGATCAAATCCTGCTTTTAAAGCAACAGAGATTTCTCCTGCACTGACGCAGTCGATTCCAACTCCATATTCCATAGCTAATTTATAGATTGCTTTACATGAAAATGATTTTGAAGCAAATAGTGGTAATGTATTTTCATATTTATCAATCATTTTTGTTTTTAATGTATTAAATTGTTTTCTAATATGTCCTTCTGACATAACATAGAGTGGTGTTCCATATTGTTTTACTAAATCAGTTGCTTTCACATCATCTATGTATAAATCGTTTCCCTTAATTTGTGCAAATTCAGTTTGTAAAACCATTTCTTATCTCCCTAATAAAGTGTTTTTAATGTAAATAAACCAGTTTCTTTATCTTGCAAAGCTTTTGCTGCAGCTAAAGCACCTTGAACAAAGACATCTTTAGATAAAGCTGTATGTTTAATTTCAATAATTTCATCTAACCCAGCAAACATAATTTCATGTTCACCAAAAATTGTTCCACCACGAAGTGCTTGAATCCCAATTTCTTCTTTTTTTCTTTTTTCATGAAGTGAACTACGATCATAAACAGGTGTTGTTTCTTTGATTTCATCTTCCATCACTTCATATAAAAGTTTTGCTGTACCTGATGGTGCATCAATTTTTTGATTATGATGTTTTTCTAAGATTTCAATATCATAACCATTATCATAGAATTCTTTAGCAACTTGTCTTAAGATTTTAGTCACCATTTGAATTCCAAAGCTTGTATTATAAGATTGGAAGATAGCTATTTCTTTAGAAGCTTCTTCAATCTTATCTAATTGTTCCTTAGAAAAACCAGTTGTTGCGAAAACAACTTTTGTTTTATTCTTTTTAGCATAAGCTAAAATATCATCAAGATTGTTTGGATGTGAAAAATCAATAATCACATCCGCACGATCTTGAACTTCTGTTAAATTACTATACATTGCTTCTGGTGCTTTTTCATCAAATTCATAAGAAACAACACCAATTAAATCAAAACCTTCTTTTTCTCTTAATTGATGAGCAACTTTTTTACCCATCAAACCATATCCATATAATAATACTTTCATCTTAATACCCCAATTTTTCAAATTCATCCATTGCATCAAATAATGCTTTTTTATTTTCATCAGTTGTTGTAATTAATGGTAATCTTAAATGTTCTCCACAAACACCCATTTTAGCAAGAGCTGCTTTAGGCATAATTGGATTTACATCAATAAATAATAAACGTGAAATAGGATCTAAAGCATAAGCTAATGGTTGAGCTTCTTTAAGATTTCCTTTTAAGATAAGTTGTGTTAATTTTTCTACTGCTTCTGGATATAAGTTAGAAGTTACAGAAATAACTCCTTTTCCTCCAGCTGCCATAAATGGAAGAATATTATCATCACATCCTGAATATAAATCAAAATCTAAATCAGCTGTTTTCGCTAATACTTCCATAGCATAAGCAATGTTATCTGTAGCATCTTTCATTGCTTGAATATTTTTATGTTTAGCAAGTTCTACAACAGTATCAACCGAAATATTTAATCCAGTTCTTCCTGGTACATTATATAAAATCATTGGAATATCAACTGCATCAGCAATTGTTGTATAATGTTGAATTAAACCTCTTTGACTTGTTTTATTGTAGTAAGGTGTTACGACAAGAATCGCATCTGCTCCTTTTTCTTTAGCGTAACGTGCTTTCTTTAAAGCTGTTTGTGTATCATTTGAACCAGCTCCACAAATAACTTTAACACCAGTTCCTTTCGCAAGTTCTAGTGTCATATCTAATAATTTAAATTCATCTTCAATCGTAATAGTAGCTGTTTCACCTGTTGTTCCATTAACAAGTAATGCTTGTACACCACCATCGATCATTCTTTGAACTTGTTTTTTAAATCCTTCAAAATCAATGTCTCCATTATCAAACATTGGTAATACAAGTGCTACTGCACTTCCTTCAAAAATTGTCATATTTATTTATCCTCCTCGATATGAAATCTTTCTTTTAATAATTGAATTGCTTGATCTAAATTTTCTTTATCAATAACTAAAGAAATAGTTCTTTTACTTGTTGTAATTTGATAAAAATGAATATTAGCTTGTCCTAAGACATCAAATACTTCAGCTGCTAAACCTGGTGTTGTTTCCACCAATTTTCCCCCAACAGCAACTTTAGCGTATTTTCTAATTTGATAAATTTGAATTTGTTTAAATTCATCTTTTAATTTCATGATTGCTTGATTAAGTTTTAATTGGAATACTTGATCTAAAGTAATTTCAATTTGTACAAAATCATCAACAGTAACTTGTGAAATCATATCTACATTAATTTCTTCATCTTTTAATATAGAAAAGATTTTCGCAATCATTTTAGGATGTTTTGGTACATTTAATAACTTAAGTTGAATGATTTCTCTTTCACAACTTATGGCTTCAATAATATCGTTCATAATTTCCTCCCTATATTTTATTCATCCTCTTATAAAAAGTGACAAATAAAAAATTGCAATGAGTATCATTGCAACAAAAAAATTCGTTATCAATGATAGCTCCCCATTACCTTTAGATAATGACAGTTGAATAGGTCTTCCCTAGACACCCAAGATTATACCTCATGCAATAGATACAATCTTTCGGCAAGTGCTCCTCCTTCATTACCTTGTTGCATCAAATAATAATAATCTCATAACATCTTGCGCCTCTATCTTTATTTGAATAGATTTTATCACATCTTTAAATAGTATACAATAATAAGCCTTATTATTTTTCATTTAGAAATAATTTTGATATGATGAACATAAGGAGGGATATCTATGTTATTTATTTGTTATCCAAAATGTTCTACATGTAAAAAAGCTAAAAAGTTCTTAACTGATCATCAAATAGAATTTGATGAAAGACATATTGTCGAAGAAAAACTAAGTAAAGATGAATTAAAAGCACTTTATTTAAAAAGTGGTTTACCACTTAAAAGATTCTTTAATACATCAGGTAATCTTTATAAAGAAAAACATTTAAAAGATGTTTTACCTACTTTAAGTGAAGATGAACAATTAGAACTACTTTCTACAAATGGAATGCTTGTAAAAAGACCTATATTAGAAACAGAAGATAAAGTTCTTGTTGGTTTTAAAGAAGATCAATATAAGGAACTTCTCTAATGCCTGCTGGATATACGCATTATTGTTTTGGTAAAGATGTTTATAAACATCTAGATGATCAAAATATTAAAGATTTATTACTTAGAAATGAAAATTGTTTTTTAATTGGTCTTCATGGTCCAGATATTTTCTTTTATGAAAGATGGAATAAAATAGCAAGAAAGATGCATCAAGAAAAAGCCAATACTTTCTTTGAAAAGGCACAAGATATTATTCAAAGTGAAGCACAACTTGCTTATATTCTTGGTTTTATTTGTCATTATTTATTAGATAGTCAAATGCACCCTTATATTAAAAGGATGATTAAAAACACAAATATGGATCATTTTGAAATAGAATCCGATTATGACCGTCTTCTTTTAAAAAGAAATCATCAAGATCCATTACATAAAGAAATCTATGAACATATTCGTTTTAAAGAAAAAGAAATATGTACTATTCAATCCTTTTTCCCTGAACTTTCTTATGTAGATATTGAAAAAGCTCTTAAAGGATTAAAAAGAATTGATCATTTATTAAAAGCCCCTAGCTTTTTAAAAAGAGGACTTATTTATGGATGTTTCCATCTCACATTCAATTTTCATAAACTTCAAGGTTTGATTATTAATTACCATCATAATAAAGAAATGGAAAAATATAATGATATTCTTGATAAAATTTACCAACAAGCATTAAAAGAATCTCTTATTTATCTTCCTTTATTTATTCAAAACTATAAAAAACACGCTCCTTTACCAGAGCGTTACTACCATAACTACAAATAGTGCATCAAACGATGCACTATTTTTTATAAATCAAAACCATCTTTGAAAGCTTTACCAACATTTTCTCCTAAAACACGATACGTATTATTGACCATATCAAAAGCAATAATTTCCATTTTATCTACATCTATCTTACCATTTTCATCTAAATAATCTTCATCAATAGAAACATTCACAACATTTCCAATTAAGTTTCCATCTTCAAAAGATTCAACAGTACATTCTAAAGTAAGTGGATATTCTTCAATAATTGGTGCATCTACATGTTTTGAAGGTGTTACATGCACACCGCTTTTTTCAATCTTATCTTCTTTATTTCCAGAAACAACACCAAAATAATCAGAAATCTTTTCTGTTTTCTTTGTCGCAAAAGATAAAGAAAAAGCTTTCTTTAATTCTAAATTATCTGTTGTTTTATGTTTAGAAAGCGATACATAAACTTGATTATAATCATAAACGCCACCCCACGCAGCATTCATGACATTGGCCTTACCATCTTGATCATATGTTGCAAGCATTAAAACAGGTAAAGGCATAAATTGCATTTTATCTCCTAAATCTTTTCTCATATATATAATCCTCCTGTGTATTTCTATTATATCACTTCTTAAATTTGAAACAAATTTGAGACAAATCAAGTAGAAGACCTTGATATAATAAAAGTGTTATCGGACCCTCCTTGAAAGGAGGTGATATCACAATGTTTTTGAATTTAGTTTGTTCTGTCGTGGCAGGCGTAATGACTTATTACATATGCAAATGGTTAGACAGATTTTTCAAACGATAACTAGCCTCGTGTTAAATGTTCACGCTAAAAAACAAGAAAAGGTTAGAGGTGCCACTCTAGCCTTTTCATTTTGTGATATCTAATGTTTTTGAATTTCATCAACATTATAGCATTGACTTTTACGATTATCAATAATAACAGCCCATGTATTTTTATAATTTAACCAGTGTGATTTCAACTTAGAAAACGTTTTCAACATTATCTCTTCATATGATATAATTTTATTTAAGGAGGCTGTTATTATGCAATATTTTACCTTTTTAGGCGTTGGTACACTACCTAGCGGATATGAAGAAGCATTATACTTTTTTGAAAATAACAAAGATGAAATCTATGCTTCTAAATATGTACAAAGTGCAATTATCGAAAAATATTATTCTGATATAAATGAAGTTTATGTATTTTGTACAGAAAAATCTTATAAGCTAGGTGGAACTAATATTAGCAACGAAATAAAAACTAAATTTGATTTGGATATAAAATTTATAAAAATAAATGAATTTGTGAAAATCGAAGAAATTTTACAAAAAATGAGTGCAGTATTAAATGATGATTTTATTATAGATGTTACACATAGTTTCCGAAATATACCTATATCTGTAACTATGGTTTCTAACTACTTAGAAGTCTCTACAAATAATAAACTAAAACATTTATTTTACGGGAATTATAATCGAGATACAAACGAGGGAACAATTATTGATTTAATAAATCAATATCAAAACTCAAAAATTGCTTCTGCATTAATGACATTTGATCAATTTTTAAAAATATCCGATACTTATCTAACAGATTTTGAAGATAAGAAAATAAACAATTTAATAAAGGGAATTAATCGATTTAATCATATGATAGATTATTGTGAATTTGATAATTGTGTTTACTCCATATCTCAAATTTATGATTTCTGTCAATCAATACTCAAAGAAGAAAATAAATATATATTACTTAGTCCTTATTTAAAAAATATTCAATCTAAATTAAAAAATGTTTATGCCGAAAAAAATGATACTATTAAAAAAATAAAATTCATTAAACTATTATTGGATCACAATTCCTTACAAATTGCTATTACTTTTACTGATCAATTAATTAGAGAAGAACTTGTTCATTATTCTTATTTTCCAGAAGCTATTTCATTTAAAGAAAATTTATTAAATAAAATCTGTAAAGAATCTGATTTCTATGATCTATCTACCGATTTATTATTCTATCTAGATATTCGTAATCGCAATCAAAATTTCCACTATAAAGATTATATTACTAAAATTCGTGAAGAAAATATTAATCTTTCCAAAGACGTTTCCTTTTTAGATAAAGAAAATATAAATACGTTTTATTTAAAAATTAGAAATGTTATTAATCATGGAGGAAGAATAGATCAAAAAATAAATGTTAATCAAACTATTTTAAACTGTATTAACAGCGTAGAAAAATTTATAAAGGAGGGCTAATATGGAAAATAGAAATTTAGAAATAGCTTATGCAGCCTTATTACATGATATAGGAAAATTTTATCAAAGAACTACTAATAGTTCTTTGCTTAACTCACAAGAAATGGATTGCACGCCTATACATAATAATGGTTATCATACACACATTCATAGTGGATATACTGCAAAATTCTTTCATGATTATTTACAATTAAATGGGCAATTAGAAAAAGCGTCTAGTGCACACCATATTAACGACGATTCTATATTTGATAGTATTATCCGCAACGCTGATAGAATTGCTTCTGAAATTGATAGAAATGATGAAAATTTTGATTATGAAGATAATCATAAAAAAACGAGATATCAATATATTACATCGCGTTTATCATCAATTATGGGAAATATTGATTTTGGGAAAGAAATTTATAATTCAAAATTTAAATTAAGTAGTATTGACCATTGCTTAAATCCCTCAAAAAATTTGGTGGAAAAAAATACTATTGAGAGTATCGACGAATACCAAACACTATTTGAGCAGTTTACCAACGATGTTAATTTAGATAATTTATTAATAGGAAAACCTACTCCATATAAATTTCATCGTATGTATTCATTATTGTACAAATATACAACACTAACACCATCATCCACCTATGAAACCAATAATCAAACTGTGAGCTTATTTGATCATTTAAAATTAACAACTGCCATTGCAAGCTGTTTAGCACAAAATAATTCTCAAAGATTTTATATGTTAGAATTTGATGTGTCCGGTATTCAAAAATTCATCTACCAAATAACCGAAGGTGCAGATACTAAAACAAGTATTTCTAAATCATTAAGAGGTCGTTCAGCATTTGTATCATTGATTACAAACGCTATCACATATACAATTTTAAATAAATTTAAGTTATCACAAGCAAATATTATTTTTAATACCGGTGGTGGAGCATTACTTTTATTACCATATTTAGAAAACACTGAAAAAATTGTTAATGAAGAATTTAATAATATAACAAAAGAACTGTATAAAAGATTCAATACTTCTTTATCTGTTGTATATGCTATAGAAGAACTAGATAAATTTGAATTAAGTAATTTCAAAACCGAAAAAGCACTTGCTTTAAAATCAAAATTAGAGGAAGCAAAATTAAAAAAATATCGTCCAATTATCGATGATAATTTTTGTGTTGAACCACTTGAAGATAAAGAAATCTGTGAATTATGCGGGCAACATTATGTAAGTGAAAACCATAAATGTAAAAATTGTATAGATATTATAAATATTTCTGACTTCTATACTAAACATGATAAATTCACAATATTTTATTCAACAACAACTGATAAAGATTCTTTTATGGATCTTGGATTTATTAAAATATACTTTTTTGAAGATCTTCCACATGAATTTATCAACAAACAAGAATTTTATTATATAGATGCTGTCAACCATTTCAATGAAGGAAATGTAAAACTTGTTGCCAATCTTGTCCCAAAAGAAAATGATAAAATTCTTTCTTTTGAAGAAATTTCACAAGCATTAGATAAAACATATGGCGATCAAAAATTAGGTGTTTTAAAGATGGATGTTGATAATCTTGGTGCAATATTTTCCTTTGGTCTCAAACAAGGAAAAAATGAAAATACAACATTACAAAGATCTTTATCAAAATATTTAACTCTAAGCCGTTTTATAGAATTCTTTTTTGGATATAAGTTAAAACAAATATGTATCGATTTAAGTAAAGAATTACAAATAAAATATGAAAATATTTTTTATATAAATTATGCAGGTGGAGATGATCTTGTAATTTTAGGACCAATATATGGAATATTACAACTCACAAATAGAATTCATAATGAATTTAAAGATTTCGTTCAAAACCCTAATATTACACTTTCTGCAGGAATTCATATTCAAAATCCTAAAAAGCCTATTCGTTTTGGAATTCAAATGGCCGATAAATCATTAGAAAGTTCTAAATCATTTAAAAAAAATAATTATACATCAAAGAATTCAGTTACAATTATGGATAGTACTCTTTCTTTTGAAGAGTTTTCTCAAACACTAACAAAAATAGAAACATATAGAAATTATATTAATGATAGTAAAAATCCTCTATCACGTACAGGATTTTACAATATCATGTCTCATATGGATGGAAAGAATTTAAATGAATATTTCTCTATTATTCCTATTATTCAATATGCACTATATAGGCAAATTAATGATGATTATCAAAATCTAAGAAAAGAAATATTACAAGATTTAGTAACATTAAAAAATGAAGATGCTCTTTCTAAACAAGTCACCATCATGAAACTCATTATTCTATTTACAAGGGAGGTTAATTAAATGACTTATAATCGTAAATCACAAAAAAAAGAAACTAAAATGCCTGAAAAAATATCTATTCCACTATCAAAAAAATATACTGATCCTGCTGAAATATTTCTTGATACAGGAATAGCATATAAAATTGCTGACAAAATGGGAGATATTCCACCTCATCAATTGAGAAAAATATTAAATGTTTTAAAAGAGGCTGTAGCTATTGTGAAAAGAAATCCTTCTGATGATGAAAAATTCAAAGAAGCAAGAAATAAACTTTATTATATCGTTCCATTAACTGCATATAACGCAGGAAGAGATTCTAAAATTGGAGTTTTATATGATTTTGTTTATGAACATATCAATGAAAACTCAATTCAATCAAAAGAAGATATCGAAATACTAGATCAACTGTTCACTAGTATTATTGCATATCATAAATGTAAAAAAAGTCGTTAATTGGAGGAAATAAACATGCTAAAAAGAACACATAGAATACAATTAGATATTGAATTATTATCAGGAATGCATATAACTGGAGGAGATGATACATTTGATATTGGTGGAGCCGATTCACAAGTTATAAAAAATCCTTTAACAGGTGAACCATACATTCCAGGGAGTACATTAAAAGGAAAAATTCGTTCACTTTTAGAATTTAAATATAGCACTTTTCATGATGAAAAGCTAGAACCTGTTGCTGAACATAAACAATTGCTAAGTTTATTTGAACCCAATCAAAATGATGTACCACAAATGACAAGAGCTATTTTCAGAGATGCCACTCTAACTAAAGAAAGCAAAAATAAACTTGAAACATTTTTAGGTAATCATACATATACAGAAATTAAAGCAGAAAATAAAATTAACAGATTTAAAGGAACTGCTGATGCTCCTCGATTTATCGAAAGAGTTCCTGCTGGCAGTAAATTTATAGGATATATTGATTTACTTGAATTCGATGACGATAATTACCAACAACTTTATAATTATTTAAAAATAGGTGTAGAACTCCTTAACTTCAATTACATTGGTGGTAGTGGTTCAAGAGGATATGGGCGCGTGAAAATAGAAATGAAAGAGTTGGTTGATAATGAAGGAATATAAATTAATTTTCAAACCAATTTCTACAATTTCTAAATTACCATCTGCTCAAACAATTTTCGGAGCTGTTTGTAATATTATATTAAATACTCAAGGTGAAGAAGCAT
>UQVG01000038.1 GCA_900544435.1 uncultured Erysipelotrichaceae bacterium
ATCTGATTGATATTTCTTCTGATTGAATTTATGTCATATTAACTTAATGACATTGGCTTCATTGCTCCTTTTTTTGTTATAATGAAAGAGGTGATATTATGGATCTAAATAAAATACATTATTTCTTTAAAGCTGTTGAATATAAAAACTTTACGCAAGCAGCTAACGCTTGTCATATTGGACAAACAACCATGTCTAAATACATTGCTGTCTTAGAACAAGAACTCCAAACACAGCTATTTATAAGAGAACATAGAACATTAACTCTTACTAAACAAGGAAAACAGTTCTATGAAGGAATGAAAAACATTTATGCTTCTTATCAAACTTTATGTCAAAATATTCAACAAACGAATACTTTACATATAGGCATGAAAACAACAGATTTTACAGACTTTGAAATTCTTGAAAGCTTTGAAAAGAAATACCCACATCTTTCTATTTCTTATTCTTATCTTGAAGAAAATGAATTGATGGAAGGCCTAAAAGCGCATCAACTCGATGCGTTAATTTCTCCAAGCATGCTCTCTTTCTACAAAAACAATCCAATTGAAACAACAACCTTATCTAAAGAAAACGTTTCTCTTGTTTGTTCAAAAGAACTGATCCATAAATATCATACAATAGAAAAGGTCATTCAATCTGTTCCCTATATTACAAAAGCAACAGATCAAAACTATCATCAATTATGTAAAGATGAACTTTATAAAATTTATCATACAACTTTTAATAAAGTAGAATACGTTAAAGAATTTCCTAAACAACTTCTTTTACTTAATCTATCTAGAGGTTTTTCAATCCTTCCTACAAAAGAAGTAGAAAACAGAGATCAGTTCTATTTAGAGGATATTAGTAAATACTTTGCTGATCTTGAAAAAATAAATCTTGTTTATTTAAAACAAAATAAATCAGAGAACTTAAATCTATTATTGCAACATATCCATGAAAAAAAGTGCTAGATTAAGCATTTTTTTTCGTTTTATCTTTTAACATTTATCCTATATAATACAAAGCAAGGAGTTGATGTTATGCAAAAAGATTTAACAAAAGGCAGTGCCTTAAAAAATATTATTACTTTCTCATTACCATTTTTACTTGCTAATTTCTTACAAACATTCTATGGCATGGCTGATTTATTTATTGTCGGTCAATACAATGGAGCTGCTTCTTTATCAGGGGTTTCTATTGGAAGTCAGGTCATGCATATGATTACTGTTATGCTTGTAGGAATTGCAATGGGTTCAACGGTCATGATTGGTCGTTATGTTGGTGAAAGAAAAGAAGAAGAAAAAAGGATGACTGTAGGAAATACAATCATTATCTTTATGATTTTATCTCTGATCGTTACTTTGATTTTATTATTCTTTATTGATCCGATTGTTTCTATTATGTCTACACCTGTAGAAGCGATTCAAGAAACAACGATTTATTTAAAAATATGTTTTATCGGTATTCCTTTTATTACTGCTTACAATATTATTAGTTCTATTTTTAGAGGATTAGGGGATTCTAAAAGTCCTATGTATTTTGTGGCAGTTGCTTGTTTTTTTAATATCGTGTTAGATTTTATTTTCATTGGTTATTTCAATATGCATGCCGTTGGAGCAGCATTGGGGACAGTGATGTCACAACTTATTAGTGTAATTATTGCTTTATTTGCAATTATTAAAAGAAAATTGATTGTCATCCATAGACACCATTTTAAATTACATAAAAAGATTATTAAAGATATCTTTAAAATTGGTTTTCCTATTTCTATGCAAGATGGTTTGATTCAAATTTCATTTATCATTATTACGATTATTGCTAATAGCCGTGGCGTTGATATTGCCGCAGCAGTTGGTGTTGTAGAAAAAATCATTAGCTTTTTATTCTTAGTACCATCAAGTATGTTATCTGCCATCTCGGCAATCT
This sequence comes from uncultured Erysipelotrichaceae bacterium, assembly GCA_900544435.1. GTDB lineage: Bacteria > Bacillota_I > Bacilli_A > Erysipelotrichales > Coprobacillaceae > Faecalibacillus. The sequence continues at coordinate 1,915 of UQVG01000038.1, forward strand.
GTGCACAATGTGTTGGAACAAAACAACATCAAAGAGCAAGACAAACTTTACGCTATGGATGCTTTATTGCTTTAGGATTTGGAATTTTCTTTGCGCTTACTTGTCAATTTATTTCCAAGGAAATTCTTTCGTTATTTACAAGTGAAGCTGCAGTTATTATGTATGGTAGTCAATATTTAAAAGGATATGTTTTAGATTGTGTCTTTGCTTCTATTCATTTTTGTTTTAGTGGATTCTTTACAGCTTATGGTTATTCCATTATTTCCTTTATTCATAATGTAATTTCCATAGCCCTTATAAGAGTTCCAGGAGCTTATATTACTTCTAAACTTTTCCCTGAAACATTACTACCAATGGGACTTACACCCGCTCTTGGTTCTATTTTATCTGCTCTTATTTGTATAACTGTCTTTATTGTTATGAAGAAAAAGAACAAATTTGATTTTTAAAAAACGTCATCCAAGTGATGACGTTTTTACTTAAACTTAATTGAAAGAATACATGTATAATCATTCTTTATCTTTTTGTTTGTTTCTAACCCTTTTATAGGAAGAGATGTGACATGATTTTTTCCATAAGATAATGCCACTAACATTTGTTTTTTACTATATTTAATAGATGTTTTTTCTTCAATTTTATCATAATCCCAAACATCATAGTTACTAATGTTTTCTAAAAATGAAATACCTTCAGCTACATAATACCCATCTTCAAAAGCATCTATAATCTTCAAAGTAGAAGCTTCATAATCAACTACTAAAGCAATATTTCCGGTATTTGTTCCTTTTGAAGGATTATTATAAAATGTACAGATTTCTTTATCAGATATCTTTTTACCTTTTTGATATTGGGTTAAATACATAGTTAATGAATCATAATTCTTTTTTGAATTATAATGAAATAACAAAATATTCCCTGGATGACTAGAAAGCATATTTGCCGTTTGCATTTCTGTGCTTTTTTCTAAATAAGGTTCTATATAGTTTTGTGGTTGTGTTAATTTTTTGTAGATAAATATGCTTGTAATAAATATGAAAACAACAAGCATAACTATTAATAATCTTATAATTTTCTTTAGATACTTTTGTTTGTTTTTATTATCTTTTGTAATCTGAATAATATTTTCTTCTGCTTTTTGTTCAATTGTTTCTTTAGGTATATCTTCGCCAGCAAGAAACTCATTAATACTTATATCTAGTATTTTACATAATTCTAGATAAACAGAGACATCCGATAAACATATACCTCTTTCCCATTTAGAGACTGATTTATCAGACATATTTAACTTTTCAGCAAGCTGTTTTTGTGTTAAGCCTTGTTCTTTTCTTTTAAAAGCTATATATTTACCAATTTTAATAAGATCCATATAACCACTTCCTTTATCAAATCATATCATTTTAAATAGAAAACAACACCTCTTATAAGTAGAATTTATATCTTTTTATATTTTGAAAAAATAAACAAATAAAAAGTAATTTAGATATAATAAAATTAGGAAAATAAGATAAAAAGAGGAGAACATAATATGAAACAATTTCCAGAAGGTTTTTTATGGGGTGGAGCTACTGCCGCTAACCAATATGAAGGTGGTTGGAAAGAAGGCGGAAAAGGTGTAAGTTGTAGTGATGTACAATTATTCACTGATCCTAAATCTATGAAAGATTTATTAAATACACATGGTTTATGTGATATTTCTGATGAAATGATTGAAAAAGCTTTAAGTACAGATGATGAAGTTTATTATCCTAAACGCCATGGGATTGATTTTTATCATCATTATAAAGAAGATATTGCTTTACTTGCAGGTATGGGATTTAAAGTTTATAGAATGTCTATTGCTTGGTCTCGTATTTTCCCTAGAGGGGATGAATTAGAACCAAATGAAGAAGGTTTAAAATTCTATGATGATGTCTTTGATGAATGTTTAAAATATGGGATGCAACCATTAGTTACTATGTCCCATTATGAACCACCACTAGCATTCTGTATGGACTATAATGGTTGGTATGATCGTCGTTCCATTGAATTCTTTACACGTTATGTTGATGTTATTACTAAAAGATATAAAGATAAAGTAAAATTATGGTTAACATTCAATGAAATTGATTCAATCATTAGACATCCATTTATGACCGGTGGACTTATTGAATCAAGATTCAAACCAGAAGAATTTGAAGAAGTTGAATATCAAGCAATGCATCATCAATTTGTGGCAAGTGCTTTAGCGGTAAAAATTACACATGAAAATATTCCTGACGCTAAAGTAGGTTGTATGCTTACAAAATTAACTTACTATCCATATACTTGTAAACCAGAAGATCTTTTAGAACAACAACAAAGAATGAGACAAATCTATTGTTATAGTGATACTCAAGTTCATGGTGAATATCCTAAATACTTATTACAAATGTATAAAAATAAAGGATTCAATATTAAAATGACTGATGAAGATCTAGAAATCATGAAAAAATATCCTGTTGATTTCATTTCATTCTCTTACTATTCATCTAGTTGTGTAGCTGCTGATACAAAAGGCTTAGAAATGAGTGCAGGTAATACAGAAACAGCTATTAAAAATCCATATATTCCAAGTTCTGATTGGGGATGGCAAATTGATCCAATCGGTTTAAGAATTTCATGTGTTGATTTATATGATCGTTATAGAAAACCATTATTTATTGTAGAAAATGGTTTAGGAGCGAAAGATACAGTGGAAGAAGATGGGTCTATTAATGATGATTATCGTATTGATTATTTAAGAGAGCATATTCGTCAAATGTATAAATCTATTGAAGAAGATGGTGTTGAATTAATGGGTTATACAACTTGGGCACCAATTGATTTATTATCTAACTCTACAAATCAAATGTCTAAACGTTATGGATTTATTTATGTAGATGTTGATGATTATGGTAATGGAACTTATAAACGTTCTAAAAAGAAATCATATGATTGGTATAAAGAAGTGATTGCTACAAATGGATCTTCTATTTTAGATGATTAATTCAAAAGGAATCGCAAGATTCCTTTTTTTACTATACTTTGATATAACGTTGATTTTTACTTTTTGGTTTATCCGGTATTGTCATATAAATCAAATTTTGATCTATCGCAGGACGAAGATAGTTTCTTCTAAATCCTTCTTTTGCTTTTAAATTAAGTTTTTGCATAAGCTCATTACTAGAATAGGAAACATCATCTTCCATAACATCTAGTAATTTTTTTATATTAGGATCTATTTGTTCAATATCTTCATTAACTTGTTTAGAAATATCATCTAAAATTTTATCTATTTGACTTAACATAAATTCAATAAATAAAGTTGATTCTCCTAATACATGACACTTAGCTATTGCACTATAGTAATCATCTTGAAATTTTTCTATTTGACTTTCAAGTGGAATATATTCAAAGATTGGTTTCCATTTAGATAATAGTGTTGTATGCCATAATCTTGCAATTCTTCCATTTCCATCACAAAAGGGATGAATAAAAACAAATTTATAATGAAATATACAACTTAATATTAAAGGATGCGTATTATCTTTTTCATCTTGCATCCAATTAAATAAGTCATCCATAAGTGAAGGAACAAGATATGGGGGTGGCGCAATAAAAATACAACGTCCTCGATCATCAAAAACCCCTTCATCACTATTACGAAATTCACCTGATATATCAACAACATATTTTGTCATAATACCATGAGACTTTTTTAATTCTTCAATATCATAAGGATCTATTTCTTTTATTCTTTCATAAGCATCAAAAGCATTCTTTACTTCTTGAATTTCTTTTTGTTTACCTAAAACAATTTTACCATTTATAACATCTCTTACTTGTCCTAAAGACAAAGAATTAGCTTCTATTTTTAAAGACGAATGAATTGATCTAATACGGTTATTTCTTCGTAAATGGGTCTTTGATTCTAAATTATGCGTAGCTGAAATGTTTCCTATTTTTTCAGAAATAGAAGATACATAGGCTAATATTTGATTTGTGATGGTATAAAGTGGTTGATAACTCATTTCTAACTTCTCCTTTTCATACGTACTATCATACGTATTATCTTACGTATTTTCTTACGTATTTGTCTATTTTCTTTTCTTGAAAATTATTGATTATTACTTTGTGATATAATTAATGAAAGGAGAAACGTTATGATGAAACAAAAGGTATTATTTTTTGATATTGATGGAACATTAATATGGTCTTATGGTGGTATTCAAGAAATTCCTCAAGGTGTGCAAAAAGAACTAAAAAGATTAAAGGAACAAGGACATAAACTCTTTATTTGTAGTGGAAGACCCAAAGCCATGTTAGATCAAAAGTGGTGGGATGGTACTTTTGATGGTTATGTTTTAAATAATGGTGGTTATGTAGAAATTGATGGAAAATCTATTTATGAAAATAGAATGGATTATGAGTTATGTTTAAAGACAGCAAATATGTTAGAAGAACTTCATTGTGATTATATGATTGCGACAGCGAATCATTTATACATTGATCCTTCTTATAAAGAACTTTATAACTTCTTTGTTCAAAATGGACATTTTAAAGATCTATTTACAACAAAGTTTGATCGTAATGAGGTATTAAAAAGAGCAATTAAAATAGAAGCAAATGTCACAAATAAAGATCGTGAAAAAATAGAAAAGTATATCCAAAATGATTTTGGTTATGTTATTAATTTTGATGAACATGGCAGTGATAATGCTTTTGAATTTTATTCACCAACAATTTCAAAAGCAACAGGTATTCAAAAAGTTCTTGATTATTATCATTTAGATCAAGATGACACATACGCTTTTGGTGATGGAGAAAATGATTTAGAAATGATTGATTTTTGTCGTGTAGGGGTTGCCATGGGAAATGCCTGTGATGTTTTAAAAGAAAAAGCAAATATTGTTTGTAAATCTATTGTAGATGATGGATTAGAAGATGTTTTAAAAATTTTATTTAGTGAGTAGGAGAAATTTATGATTCAGTTTCATGAAGAAAGTAAAACTTTTCATTTATATAATGATCAAATCAGTTATATCTTTAAAATCTTAAAAAATAATCAATTAGGTCAGCTCTATTATGGGAAAAGAATTCATGATCGAGATAACTTTGATCATCTTTTTGAAACAAGTCCTCGACCAATGTCATCTTGTAGCTATGAAGGTGATCTCACTTTTTCATTAGAACATATTAAACAAGAATATCCTGTTTATGGTTCTGGTGATTTACGTCATCCAGCAATCGATATCACCCAAGAAAATGGCAGTCATATTTTAAACTTTGAATATGTAAATCATCAAATAATTCAAGGTAAACCTCAATTAGATCATTTACCTGCAACTTATGTAGAAAAAGAAGATGAAGCACAAACATTGATCATTACCCTATATGATGATGTTATTGATACAAAATTACAGTTAAGTTATACCATTTATCATAATTTACCTGTTATTACAAGAAATGCTTTTATTATTAATGAAGGAAAACAAAAATTAAGACTTAATCAAATGATGTCTATGTCTTTAGACTTACCTGATCAAGATTATGAAATGATTGAACTTACAGGATCATGGGCAAGAGAACGCTCTATTAAAACAAGAAAACTTACAGAAGGTATTCAAAGTATTTATTCTTTAAGAGGATGTTCTTCACATCAATTTAATCCTTTTATTGCTTTAAAAAGAGAAAATTGTAAAGAAACAAGTGGTGAAGTTTTAGGTTTTAGTTTGGTTTATAGTGGTAACTTTTTAGCCCAAGTAGAAGTTGATAATTATCATGTCTCACGTGTCTCTATGGGAATTCATCCTCATTGTTTTGAATATCTATTAGATCATTTAGATTCGTTTCAAAGTCCTGAAGTTGTGATGGTTTATAGTGATCAAGGATTGAATAAGATGTCTCAAACCTATCATCAACTTTATCAAAAAAGACTTGCTAGAGGAAAGTATCGAGATCAAGTAAGACCTATTTTGGTGAATAATTGGGAAGGAACTTATTTTGATTTTAATGAAGATAAGATTGTTTCAATGGCTAATACAGCAAAAGAATTAGGAATTGAGTTATTCGTATTAGATGATGGTTGGTTTGGTAATAGAAATAATGATCATCAAGGATTAGGAGATTGGTTCCCTAATTTAGATAAACTGCCTCATGGAATTCGTGGTCTATCAAAGAGAATTCATGATTTAGATTTAAAATTTGGATTATGGTTTGAACCAGAGATGGTCAATGAAGATTCTAACTTATATAGAAATCATCCTGAATGGATATTAAAAACGCCTCATAGAAAGAGTTGTCATGGAAGAAATCAATATATTTTAGATTTTTCTAATCATGAAGTTGTTGAATACATTGCCCAGGCAATGATGAATGTGATTGATGATTCCTATATTTCCTATATTAAATGGGACATGAATCGTTGTATGTCAGAAGTCTATTCAAGCACTCATGATGTTTCATCACAAGGAAGAGTCATGCATGAATATATCCTAGGTGTTTATCATTTATACGATGTTCTAACAACGAAATACCCTGATATACTCTTTGAATCCTGTGCAAGTGGAGGAGCACGCTTTGATCCAGGAATGCTTTATTATGCCCCTCAATGTTGGACCAGTGATGATACCGATGCAATAGAAAGATTAAAGATTCAATATGGAACTTCTCTTGTTTACCCACTTTCTTCAATGGGATCACATGTTTCAGCAATTCCTAATCATCAAACATTTAGAAATACACCACTTGAAACCCGTGCTAATATAGCTTATTTTGGTACTTTTGGTTATGAATTAGATGTTAATCAATTAACCTTTGAAGAAAAAGAAATTATTAAAAAACAAATTAGTTTTATGAAACAATATCGTTCTTTATTTCAATTTGGAACATTTTATCGTTTAAAAAGTCCATTTACATCAAACGAAACAGCTTGGATGGTTGTTTCTAAAGAAAGAGATTTAGCGATTGTTGGTTATTATCGACCTTTACAAGAAGTTAATGTAGGTTATCGTCGTTTACCTTTATTAGGTTTAGATGAAGATAAGATGTATCATGTTAATGGTTTAGATTTATATGGAGATGAATTGATGAATGTGGGACTTATTATAAGTGATAGTTCTTGTGGTGAGAATAAGGATGGTATTGGAGATTATTATTCTAAATTATATATTTTAAAGGAGAGAAAAGAAAATGAGTAATGAATGGTGGAAGAAAGAGATAGCTTATCAAATTTATCCTAAGAGTTTTAAGGACTCTAATGGAGATGGAATTGGTGATTTAAGAGGGATTATTGAAAAGCTTGATTATTTAAAGGATTTAGGAGTGACTTTGTTATGGTTATGTCCTATTTATAAATCACCTATGGATGATAATGGATATGATATTTCTGATTATTATGATATTAATCCTGAATTTGGAACAATGGCTGATTTAGAAGAATTGATTGAAAAAGCTAAAAATAAAGGAATTAAGATTATTATGGATCTCGTTATCAATCATAGTTCAGATGAACATGCCTGGTTTCAAGAAGCTTTAAAAGATCCAAATAGTCCTTATCATGACTATTATATCTTTAAATCCTCTAAAGATGGTAAAGAACCAAATAACTGGAGATCTGTTTTTGGAGGTTCAGTATGGCAAAAGGTAGAAGGTAGAGATGAATATTATTTCCATGCTTTTTCTAAAAAACAACCTGATTTAAATTGGGAAAATCCAACTTTAAGACAAGAACTTTATAAAATGATTAATTGGTGGTTAGATAAAGGAATTGCGGGATTTAGAGTTGATGCAATTAACTTTATTAAAAAGGATCAAAGATATTTAGATGGTCCTGTTGATGGACAAGATGGTTTAAGTGCTTGTTTTGCTTATTCTAGAAATCAACCAGGTATTGAAGTATTCTTTGATGAATTAAAGAAAGAAACATTTGAAAAGCATAATTGTATGACTGTTGCAGAAGCAGTAGGGGTTCAATATAAGGATTTAGGTATTTTTATTGGTGAACAAGGATGTTTTTCAATGATGTTTGATTTTAATTATTGTAATTTTGATATTAGTGAAGATGAAGAATGGTTTAAAAGAAATGATTGGACTGTTAAACAATTTAAAGAATTATTGTTTACAAGCCAAAGAGAAGTACAAAAACTTGGATGGATTGCTAGTTTCTTGGAAAATCATGATCAACCTAGAGCAATCGATAAATTTGTGTTAGATAAGAAAAATCATAATTATTATTCTCAAACAATGCTTGCTGGTATGTTCTTTAATTTAAGAGGAACACCATTTATCTATCAAGGTGAAGAAATTGGTATGGAAAACTTTGAAAGAGAAAGCATTGATGAATTTGATGATATTGGAAGTCATGGACAATATCAAAGAGCCTTAGAAGAAGGCTTTACTAAAGAAGAAGCCATGCATTTCCTTAATCTTAGAAGTAGAGATAATACCAGAACACCAATGCAATGGGATAGTAGTGAATATGCTGGATTCAGTAATCACAAACCTTGGTTAAAAATGACAGGTAGCCAAGATAAAATCAATGTTGAAAATCAATTCAACGATCCAAATTCAATCTATAGCTTCTATAAAAAAATGATCTCTATTAGAAAACAAGAAGATACTCTTGTTTATGGAGATTTTGAAGAAGTAAATACTGTAGATGATGTTATTGGTTATAAACGTACTTATCAAGGTCAAGAAATTATTTGTTTATGTAACTTTACAAACACTGAACAACCAATTCCTGAAACTCAAGGAAACATTTTGTTAGATAACTACAACAATTACAACCCAACAACTTTAAAACCTTATCAATTCGTAATGATTAAAAAATAATAACAGCCCTTTAGTGATAAACTAGAGGGCTTTTTATTGCCGTTATCGGCAAAAACATTACATTTTAACAACGTATAAATTTATGTTTTTTGCCGATAACTTCTATTATTTACTTTATTTGTTTAAATACAATGTTTTTTTGTTTTCTAATGTATTCATCTGTTTGTTTAGTAATTCGATAATAAGAGTCTAATGCATCTGACCTATATTCTGGACTATCTGGCGTATTTCCAAAATAACTTATATACCATTGATCAACAACTTTTAAAAACCATTTTATATCAGGTAACTGCATTTGTGCAATTACAAAAGTACCAAAATCTTTTTTAACACCTTTATAAATACCTTTTGATACAATTTCTACTCCTCGTGATTTAAAATACTTATCTATCTTTTGATAACATTCATCTAAATCAATATTATTCTTTTTAGCTTTTTCCTCACTTAAATAGATTTCCATCAACATATATCAAATACCTCACATCATCAATCAAAAACGTCTACTGGTTGAATATAACTTTTCATACTATATTCATCACTTACAATTGTTACATCAAATTCTTTAACACAATATTTTAGCCAATATAAATAATTAGACATATTTCTTATCAATTGAATAACATCTGTCATAGAAATTGGATTACTTGAAACATATCCTGAATATTGTCTATGTTTAAAACTATTTTGATTTAGAAATTTTCTTATATCCGTCCATCCTTTCTTATAATTTTTTGAAGGGTAGTATTTTTTCAATAATGCATCATATAAATCAAAATTAATAGCCTTTTTGCTTTCTAATGTATTCATTTGTTTGTTTAGTAATACGATAATAAGAATCTAATGCATCTGACCTATATTCAGGACTTTCAGGTCCATCTCCAAAATAACTTATATACCATTGATCTACCACTTTTAAAAACCACTTTGTATCAGGTAATGATCCTTGTGCAATAGCAAATGTTTCAAAATCTTTTCTAACACCCTTATAAATACCTTTTGATACAATTTCTACTCCTCGTGATTTAAAATACTTATCTA
>UQVG01000039.1 GCA_900544435.1 uncultured Erysipelotrichaceae bacterium
GTACGCCTGTCAGTATAAAATAAAGCAGGAATGCCATGATTCGTTAATATTTGATAGAGAACATTGTAGTATCCTTTAAGGGTTTCCTGATAATCAAAGTAGGCACCAACGATTTTACCATCAGCATCATCGATAGCGACATGAAGATGCCAAAGCTCTTTATCAATCCAATGAAAAGAAGAGGCATCCATCTGAATCATTTCACCAACATATTTGGATCTAGGGCGTCTAGGATGAGCATCTTTTTCATCAATCAAAGCGATAGAGTTCTTGATATCGTTTTTAATCTTTTTAGATTTGGAATTCTTCATTTTGGATTTTAACTGTTGTTTTAATAGCTTCTTAGTACGTCTTCTAGCTTTAGGAGAAATAATATCTTCTTCTCTAAGCCACTTATTTAAAGTAGTATCACTGATTTTAATATTGAATTCTCTATGGACAATTTCACAGAAATGAGAGAAATTGGCGTTGGAATATTCATTGATATAAAAAGAGATAATTTTGTTTTTTATATCAAGAGGAATAGTAGTAGAAGGGACTCTGCCACGATTACCATGAATAAAAGCACTTTTACCCTCGGATTTATATTTAATGATGAGTCTGTTAACCGTTCTAACAGTACAATTCAATTTAGAAGCGGCACGTTTTTTATTGCCATCAGTTTCAACAAGTTTCTTAATGATTTTATATTTGTATTCTTCATTCATTCTTAATTCAACCTTTCTCATAATAACCTCCAATCATTGAGGTTATAGTTTAACATGGATTTGATAATGTCCCACTAGTGGGACATTATCAAATTGGATATATTAAGACATTATCATTTTCGAATCAGAAAAGATACAAATTATGCTTCTAAATGGATTGACAATAGGAAATTATATGTTATACTTAAGTAGTAATCATTCCTAATAAGGAATTAAAAAAAGGAGAAAAGAAATATGGCTAAATTTGTATGTAAAGTATGTGGATATGTTTATGAAGGAGATGCAGCACCAGCTGAATGTCCAGTATGTCATGTAGGAGCTGACATGTTTGAAGAAGTAAAAGGTGAAATGAAATTAGCTGCTGAACATGAATATGGTATTTACGCTAAAACTGTAAAAAATAATCCTGATATTAGTGATGAAGATAAAAAATATATCTTTGATCAATTAAAAGCAAACTTTGAAGGTGAATGTTCAGAAGTTGGTATGTATTTATGTATGGCAAGAATTGCTCATAGAGAAGGTTATCCTGAAATTGGATTATATTGGGAAAAAGCTGCTTATGAAGAAGCAGAACATGCTGCTAAATTTGCTGAAATGTTAGGAGAAGACTTAGAACCAAATATGAAAGCAACTACTAAAGATAACTTAGCTTGGCGTGTTGATTGTGAATTTGGAGCAACAGCTGGTAAAGTTGAACTTGCTACATGTGCTAAAAAGAATAACTTAGATGCAATTCATGATACTGTTCATGAAATGGCTAGAGATGAAGCTAGACATGGAAAAGCTTTAAAAGGTTTATTAGATAGATATTTTGGTAAATAATATAATAATAGAGCCGTCAATGAAAGTTGACGGTTTTTTTAATGCATATTTTGCATGGTTTTGTTATAATAGTTGACAAGGTGGTGATTTTATGCCAGTTGGCGTTTTAACAAATGTATGTGCTGTTTTTATAGGTACTTTTATTGGAGGACTTATTAAAAAAGTTTTACCTAAACATTTAATGGAAGAATTACCAAAAGTTTTTGGGATTTGTTCTGTAACAATTGGATTAATGTCAGTCATTCAAGTAAAGACATTACCAATGGTTATTATGGCTATTATTTTAGGTTTTGTTATTGGTGAATTATGTCATTTATATGATCATGTTCATGATATATTTGCGTTTTTATTAGATAAATTACCTTTTCATATAGAAGGTAATCAAGAAGAATATATGCATCTTTATTTATTAGTTGTTTTGATGTTTTCAATGTCTGGAATGGGATTATTTGGAGCCCTTACAGAAGGAATGTCAGGAGATGCTTCTGTTTTAATTTCTAAATCAGTTTTAGATTTCTTTACAGCTATTTTATTTGGAGCTGCTTTAGGTTATGCACAAAGTTTAATATGTGTTCCACAATTACTTATTTTACTTGCGTGTTTCTTTCTAGCAAAAGCAATTTTACCATTTGTAAGTGCAACAATGATTGCTGATTTTAAAGCTTGTGGTGGTGTTATTACCATGATTACAGGTTTAACCGTTTCTAAAATACTAGATGTAAGAGCGATGAATCTTGTTCCTGCACTTATTCTAGTCATGCCATTTGTTGGCCTTTATGCCATGATTTAGGAGAATATCATGTTAAAACAAGCGACAATTCAGGATTTAGACTTACTTTATCAAATCGAAACAACCTGTTTTCCTATACAAGAGGCAGCAAGTTATCAATCATTAAAAGAAAGATTAAATGTTTATCATGAAGGTTTTGAAATCTTTTATTTAAATCATCAAGCGATTGGATATATTGGTGGTTTGAAAAATAATGAATGCACTCTTCCTGATGAAATGTATGAAAATGCTTTTTTACATCAAGAAAACGGACGTTATCAAATGATTTTTTCAGTTTGCATTTTACCTGAATATAGAGGACATGGTTATGCTAGAGAAATGGTAAAAGAGTATGTCAAAAAAAGAAAAGATAATGTTGAAGGATTTATTTTGACATGTAAAGATCATCTTATTCCTTTTTATGAAAGTTGTGGTTTTAAATTTGTAAAAGTTTCAGCATCTACTCATGGAAATGCTAAATGGAATGATATGGTTATTCATTGTCGTGGAGAAATATAACATTTCTCTTTTTTTGTACTATTTGTCCAATGACGAATATGTTATTTAGGAATAAAATAAGATTAGAGAATAAAGGGGAATGAATATGGATCAAATATATAGAGAATATAGTGAAAAATATAAACGTGTATTACATTTTGCTGGTATTATGAAGAAAGAAAATGTTCTTTTTAAAAATCATGAAATAACGGTTTTGAAGGATATCGAAAATTATCAGGATTTTGATTATAGTTATTTTGAAAATTGTGAAATAGAAAAGAGCTGTATTTATCATAAAATTACATATGCTTTAGCTATTTTAAAAAAAGCTGAAAATGGTATGATTGTTGATTCGATGAAAGCAATAGGTTGGTTAAATACTGTTTTAGATGAAAATTATGCATCTTATAAAATGGATCTTTGGTATTTACATAAAGGAAATTGGGATGATAGTTATTTAGAAGAAAGTTATGATTTTTTATCAGCTATAGAAGTTTATTTTTATTTGTTTGGTAAAGATAAAACTTTTCAATTATTAGAAAATAAAAATTCTAAAATGGCAAATGATTTAAAAACAATAGATATACTTATTCAACAATATCAAAGTTTGTGTAGTAAAAATCAATATGCAACTTTAAAATATTTGTTAGTATTGTTATTTAGCCAACGATTAGAAAAATTAGAAGTTGAACACAAAGAGATTGCTTTTAAATTATTAAAAAGTGTCATTGAATTAAAATCAATTATTTTACCATTATTAATGTTATGTGATTTTTATCAAAAAGATTTTGATGAAGAATGGGCATTGATTTCTAAAGATGTTGATCGTAATTTTTTAAAAGAACAAAAATCATATATTCCATTTGTTGAAAGTGAAGATTATTTAGAATTAGATATTACAGATGTTTTATTGTATAAAAATAAAATAGAAGATCTTCCAGAAGGATTAAAAAGGTATTTTAATAATTTAAAGACAGTTTATGATGATTTAAAAACAAAACTTGTTTTTGATCCATCTCTTTTAGAAGTAGAAAATATTTTATTATTGATGGAAAAACAATATCAATTATATCCAGTAGCTTCATTTATTGAAGAAATAGAAAAACACTATTGTAAAGAATATTATATCATGATGAAAATATTAGAAATGGTAATGAATGATTGCTTAAATGTTGAATTAGGAAGAGAAACAGTTAAATTAACTTTATCATTTATGATGAATCAAAAATTAAGATTCGCAATATTTGGTTTTTAAATAAGAGATACTTTGTGCTACAATGAAAGTAGTAGGAGGTATTTTTTATGGAAAAAAGATACTATAGTGAATACAGTCAATGTTTAGATAGAAATATGGACTTTATTGTTTATGGTCATAGTGGAGTTCCTCTTCTTGTATTTCCAGCACAAGATGGACATCCACAAGATTATGAAAATTTTGGAATGGTTGATACAATCAAAGATAAAATTGAAAATGGTTATGTACAATTATTTTGTGTTGGTAGTATGGATGAAGAAAGCTATTCTGATGAAATGGGTGATAAAGCCCGTCGTAGTTATTTGTTAGAACAATTTTATTATTATATTTGTGATGAAATGGTACCTAGAATTAAAGAAATTAATGGTACAGGAAAAATGATTTATACGACAGGATGTTCTTTAGGAGCAACACATGCAGCCAATATGATGCTTAGAAGACCTGATTTATTTATGGGATGTATTGCTTTAAGTGGATATTATGATACTGATCTTTTCTTTGGACAATATGTTGATGAAAATATTTATAATAATAGTCCTTTAAAGTATTTAAATGGAATGTCAAGAAATCATCCTTATGTTGACCTATATAATCAAAGACATATTATTCTTTGTTGTGGACAAGGTGCATGGGAAGATGAAATGGTTAAATCAACAGGCTTAATGAAAGAAACATTTGATCGTTTAGGTGTTAATGCTTGGTGTGATTTTTGGGGAAGCGATGTTAACCATGATTGGCCATGGTGGAGAAAACAATTACCATATTTTTTAGGACACATTTTATAAGGGGGAAATTAAAATATGAATTTAGTCTTTATCTCGCCAAATTTTCCAACATATTATTGGAATTTTTGCAAATCACTTAGAGAAAGAGGTGTAACAGTTTTAGGAATCGGCGATGCACCTTATGATGATTTAGTGAATGAAACAAAAGAAAGCTTGGTAGAATATTATCGTGTGAATAATCTACAAAATTATGATGAAGTTTATCGTGCAATGGGATTTTTTATTGGGAAATATGGTCGTATTGATTATATTGAATCACAAAATGAATTTTGGCTTGAACTAGAAGCTCAGTTAAGAGAAGATTTTAATATTCATCATGGATTGAGACCAAAAGAATTAGAAGTGATGAAATTTAAATCAAAGATGAAAGCTGTTTATAAAAAAGCAAATGTACCAACAGCTAGATATAAAGTTTTTAAAGATGATCAAGAACTTTTAGATTTTTGTAAAGAAGTAGGTTTTCCAATTGTTGTAAAACCAGATAATGGAGTAGGAGCTTCTTCTACATATAAATTAAAAAATAAAAAACAAGTTAATGAATTTTTAGCAAGTTGGGATCGAAATATAAGTTTTATTGCTGAAGAATATATTGATGGTCTTGTAGAAACTTTTGATGGTATTACGGATAGTCAAGGAAATATTTTGATTTGTACAAGTCATGTGATGATGGAATCTATTATGGATACGGTTAATGAAGGTGGAGATACTTCTTTCTATGGACAAATTGTTGAAGGTAGTGATATTAAAGAAGTAGGAAGTCGTGTTGTTAAAGCTTTTGATGCTAAACAAAAATTCTTCCATTTTGAATTCTTTAGACTTAGTAAAGATAAAGAAGGTTTAGGGAAAAAAGGAGATCTTGTTGGGTTAGAAGTTAATATGAGAGCTCCAGGTGCCTATATTCCAGATATGATGAATTATGCTTATAACGCTAATGTTTATGATATTTTTGCAGATATGTTGATTTATGATCGTTGTTTTATTGAACCTAAACAACAATATTGTATTGGATATGCTGGAAGAAGAGATGGTTTAAAATATAAACATCATAGTCAACAAATTCGTATGAAATTTAAAGAACAATTGATTTCACATGAAATTGTACCTGATGCATTAGCAGCAGCAATGGGTAATCAAGTTTATTTATTAAGAGCAAAAAATGAAGAAGATATTCAAGAAATGATTAAATATGTATTAGAAAAATAGGATTCACTGAATCCTTTTTTTAGTTCATGAACAATTAATAAATATTTCATAAAATCATTATTATGTTATAATAATCATACCAAGGAGGTAGTCATTATGAAAAAAAGCTTTTTAGCATGTATACTTGTCATGATGCTTACAATAACTGGCTGTTCAAGTAAAACAGCAACCCAAACATTATTTGTTGAAAAAAATAATAAATATGCTCTATGTACTTCAGAAGGAGATTTAAAAACAAAATTCATTTATAGTTCTTATAAAGAAGTAGAAAATGAAGGATATATTGTTGTTCATGATAAAAAATATGAATATATTTCAACAACAGGTAAAAAATTGATTGAATATAAAAAAGGAACAAAATTAACTGCTGTTGAAAATATGATTGTTGCTAAAAATGATAAAAATAAATATGTAATCTATGATTTAGAAGGAAAAGAATTATATAAAGATAGTAAAAAAGTAAAAATATATATGTATGATTTACCAGTCATTTATCAAAATAAAAAATATTCTGTTTTAAATGGCCAAGGTGAAGTTGTAACAACATCTAAACAACAAATTACTTATGCAGGAATTTATAATCAATCTTTTATTACAGTTGCTTATAAAAATAAAACAGTTTTATTTGATACTTCTTCAAGTAGTCAAATAGATGAAAATGGTTTAGCAATTAAATTGAAAGGTCAATATGATGTTATTGCTAATGATTATAAAAAGGGATTTGTTTTATATGATCAAAAACAAAAGAATTTGGCTTATGTAAATTTAAAAGGTAAAGTTAAGTTTAAAAAGGATATTGAAGTAGAAACAGCAGAATTTGATGGTTCTTCACTTATTTTAAAAGATAAAGATGATGTAAGATTATTATCTTTAGATGGATCAAAAGATGTTCTAGCAACATCTTATTATAAAAATATTAATAATTATTTGGCGAAAAATGCAAGCTATATTTATGGACCACATAAATTTGTTGAAAATGGTAAAGAAAAAGAAGTGAAAGGGATTCAATTAAATCCAAATATTTCTGCTGTGCATGGTAAAATATTCCCTGTATATGTTCAAAATAAAGGATATCAATATTATAGTTTTAATGGTAAAGAAGCTATTAAGACAATTTATAAAGATGCTCAAGATTTTGATCAATATGGTATAGCTATTGTTTCTAAAGATGGTGAAAAGTATTATTTGATGAATTCTAAAGGAGAAAAACAATCTAAGAATTATGTCAAGATTAAATCAATTGGAAAAGGATATTATGCTGCTTATGAAACAAATAGTAAGTATGAAATTATTAATACTGAAGGTAAAATAGATA
Source organism: uncultured Erysipelotrichaceae bacterium (assembly GCA_900544435.1). Taxonomy (GTDB): domain Bacteria; phylum Bacillota_I; class Bacilli_A; order Erysipelotrichales; family Coprobacillaceae; genus Faecalibacillus. The sequence goes on from UQVG01000039.1 coordinate 7,358, forward strand.
TTCATGATTATTTTATGGGTGAAAGTCAAGCTTTTGAATTTGATGGTAAGGTTTATGCTTTATTAAATAAAAGTGGTACTACTTATTTGTATGATATGGAAGAAAATGAATCATTATTTTCATTAGAAGGTGAATATCAATTGTATAATGGTAGATATTTAAGAAAGAAAAATCATAAAGCATATTATGATTTGGAAGGAAATTTAATTTATAAGGGGTAATCTATGGAATATTATATTGTTTTATTAGTCTTTTATGCAATAACACTTATCTTTTTAAGATTGGTGTTTGCTGAAATAGAAGGTAGACAAGCAAGAAAGATGTCTAATGTACGTTATTTTTTAAGATATCAAGATAAGTTTGTTTATCGTCGTCAGTTTTCTATTATTTTTGTAGCATTTCTTTGTTATATGATTGTTTCTGTAGAAAAAGCATTTTCTACAATGTGGTTTTTACAACTCATGGGATTTATTGCAGTGGGAGTTATTAGTGATGCACTTTCACAAGTTGTTTATCATTATTATATCAACATTCGTTTTAAAAAAGATATTACTGAAAGTAAAGAACTAAAAAATGAAATAGCATATGCTGTTTCAAATCAAGGTGAAGAATTGATGCAACAAACAATTCCAAGTTATGAACCACATCAAATTATAGAAGGCTATCTTAACGAAGATAATCATTTAGCTGTTATTTCAGTAGATGGTGGAAATTTTACTTCACAATTTGAAAAATTACCACCTATTACTTATTCTGTAGAATTAAATCCTACTAAAGCAAGAGAAACTTTAGAAGAAAAAGGTGTAAAAGTAACAACTTTTACTTCTCAAGGGAAAATGCCTTTTAAAGATGAAAAACTAGATGTTGTTGTAAATGAATTATCTAATTATGATAAATTTGAAATGTATCGTATTTTAAAACCAGGTGGTTATTTAGTTGTTGATCAATTAGGAAGTGATAATTATAAAGAAATTATCAATATGTTTATTCCTTTTAAGTTAAAAGGTCAATGGAATAAAGAAACATGTCAATCAACACTTACAGAAATTGGTTTTGATATTGTTGATAGCTATGAAGATATTGGACATATTCGCTTTCATTCTTTATCAGCAGTTCTTGCTTTTATGAAGAGTATTTCTCCTGAAAGGGTAGAAAAATATGAACAATTTGTAAACTTCTATGCAGATGTTTTAAAAAAGATAAAAAAGAATCAGTTTTATGAAATCACAACACATAAATTTATGGTAATAGCAAGAAAAAGTGATATGAAATAGGAAAATTATGAAAAAATTTTCCTATTTTTTTAATTTGATAATTAAAAAAATGTAGAAAATATCGACTAAATTTGAGATAAATATGTAAACGCTTTATTTTTTTGGAAAATCCCTAGAAATTCTAAAAATATGATGTTATAATTGTGTCATAGAAATTTTTAAGGAGGAGTCATATAATGGCAAAAGAATTATCTTTCGTAGTATCTGATCCAGTTGGATTACATGCTAGACCAGCTACTATCTTAGTAAACCAAGCTAGCAAATTCACTAGCAATATTAAATTAGTTTATAATGATAAAGAAGTAAACTTAAAATCTATTATGGGAGTTATGTCTTTAGGTGTTCCTACTAAAGCTACTGTTACTATCGTAGCTGAAGGTGATGACGAAGAAGATGTAATTGCTTCAATCGCTAAAGTAATCAAAGAACAAAAAGTTGCTGAATAATAGCATTAATGAAAAGGGAATCAACATGATTCCCTTTTTTTATGTTATAATAAATGCAGAGGTGTAAATCATGGCTAAGAAGTTTAAAACAAATGCGCTTAGAATGTTGGATAAAGCAAAAATTCCTTATTCAATAAAGGAATATGCATATGATGAAGATCATTTAGATGGAAAACATGTGGCAAGTCTTATAGATATGGCGCCAGAGGCTATTTTTAAAACACTTGTTTTACATGATAACCATAATGAGTATCTTGTGTGTTGTGTTCCTGTTTTAGAAGAAATTGATTTAAAAAAGCTTGCTAAATTAGCAGGAAGAAAAAGTGTAGAAATGATCCATCAAAAGGACTTATTACCTGTAACAGGTTATATGCGAGGGGGATGTTCTCCAGTGGGAATGAAGAAACAATTTCCAACGTATATGGATGAAAGTATTTTAAAAGTTAATGAGGTTGCTTTTTCGGCAGGAAAACGTGGTTTTCAAATGATTGTCAAGGTTCAAGATATTTTGACATACTTAAATGTCGAAACTGGAGATATTATACGAAAATAATTTGAAAACGGTTACATTTTTCTATGGTTTTTGACAAAGAGCTTTGATATACTTATATATAAGAGGTGGTAAAAATGAATTATAACGAAAAGTATCAAAAATGGGTTAGTAAAGAAGATTTAGATCCTGCTTTAAAAGCAGAATTATTATCAATGGATGAAACTGCAAAGGAAGATGCCTTCTATACAGATGTTGAATTTGGAACAGCAGGTATGAGAGGAATCTTAGGTGCAGGGACAAATAGATTAAATATCTATGTTATTCAAAAAGCCAATGTAGGATTTGCAAAATACATTGCATCTTTACCAGAAGGTAAAGAAAGAGGTGTTGCTATTGGATATGATAATAGACATATGTCTTATAAATTTGCGATTGAATCAGCAAAAGTATTAGCAACATATGGTATTAAATCATATATCTTTGAATCATTACGTCCAACACCTGAATTATCATTTGCAGTGCGTTATTTAAAATGTGCTGGTGGTATCATGATTACAGCAAGTCATAATCCAAAAGAACATAATGGATATAAAGTATATGATGATACAGGATGCCAATTATTACCAGAAGCAGCTGATCAAGTTGTACAATATGTAAATGAAGTTGAAGATGAATTAAATATTAAAGTATTCTCTGATGAAGAAGCTTATCCATATATGACATGGATTGGTGAAGAAGTAGATGAAGCTTATTATAAAGAAGTTATGGCAATTGAAGTCAATCCTGGAATGGATAAGAGTGATTTTAAAATTGTTTTCTCTCCACAACATGGAACATCAAATATTGCTGTTAGAACATGCTTAACAAGACTTGGTTATGATCTTGTGCCAGTATTAGCTCAATGTGCACCAGATCCAGATTTTTCTAATACAAAATCTCCAAACCCTGAAGTTCCAGCATCTTATGAATTAGCTATTAAAAAAGCTAAAGAAGTAGATGCAGATGTTGTAGTTATTACTGACCCTGATGGTGATAGATTAGGAGTTGTTGCTAAACATAATGGTGAATATGTTTTAATGTCAGGTAACCAATCAGCAGCTGTTTATTTGGAATATATTTTAAGCCAAATGAAAGAAAAAGGAACATTACCTGATAATGCAGTTATGTATAATACAATCGTAACTTCTGATTTAGGTGAATTAGTAGCCAGAAGTTATGGTGTTGATGTAGAAAAAACATTAACTGGATTTAAATTTATTGGTGATAAGATTCGTAAATATGAACAAACTCACGAAAAAACATTTGTATTTGGTTATGAAGAATCTTATGGATGTGTTATTAAAGATTTTGTTAGAGATAAAGATGCAGTGCAAGCTGTTTTAACTGCTGCAGAAGCAGGTAACTTCTATAAAAAACAAGGTAAAGATTTAGTTGATGTTTTAAATGAATTATATGCTAAACATGGTACATTTAAAGAAACTCAAATTGCTTTATCTAAAGCAGGAGCTGCAGGAGCTGCACGTATTAAAGAAATCATGGATAATTTAAGAAAAGATGCACCTCAAGACATTGGTGGTGTTAAAGTTGTAAAAGTTGAAGACTATGGAAATAGTACTTGTTCTGATGGAACAACTATTCAATTACCAAAATCTAACGTATTAAAATATTACTTAGAAGATGGCTCATGGATTGCAGCAAGACCATCAGGTACAGAACCTAAATGTAAATTCTATTTCTCAATCAAAGGCAGCGATGCTAATGATGCCGCTAGTAAAACAGAAGTATTCCATAAAGCAATGATGGAAATTATTGGTGAATAGAAAATGAAAGAAAAGCAATTCATAAAAAATGAATTGCTTTTTTTATAAAAAATGCTAATTAAGTTTATAATTAATTTAGTAGAAGCACTTATTGTTTCTTATTCTTTAAGTCGATTATGTCATGTTAAAAAACAAAAACTCTATTTTGTTTTGAATACATTAATGACCTTTTCTATAGAAATAATAAGTGACTATTTTGATGCGAATTATGCACCATTAGCCATTGCTTATATTATATGTTGGAATATTTTATTATTGTTTTTTACTCGAAAGCCTAACTCAAGATAAATGTTGGTAATGACACCTAATAATGTCAGTCTAACTTTCATAATTGGAAGCTTAACTTTTTGATTTGTTTTATCATATAGTCAAGAG
>UQVG01000040.1 GCA_900544435.1 uncultured Erysipelotrichaceae bacterium
TATTGACTTTTTTGAAACCTTTATCTAAAATACAATAATGACTATTAATATTTAAAATCAAGCGTTTTTGTGCGCTCAAAAACAGTTTAATAGAGATAAAGAAGGGTGGAGTTAATTCGTGGAAAAGCATACAACTACAGCAAAAAGCAAGATTACTCGTCGTAATTACTCTAGGATTTCAGGATCTTTAGAGTTACCAAATTTAGTAGAAATTCAAACAAATTCCTATAAATGGTTTAAAGAAGTAGGAATTAAAGAAGTATTTGATGATATCTACCCAATTACAAACTTTAATGAAACTTTATCATTAGAATTTGTTGATTGTGCCTTTGATGAACCAAAATATTCTGTAAACGAAAGTAAAGATCGTGATGCAAACTATGCAGCACCAATTCGTGCTACTTTACGTTTAATTAATTCAGGAACTGGTGAAATTAAAGAACAAGAAGTATTTATGGGTGATTTCCCATTAATGACTGATTCAGGAACTTTCATTATTAATGGGGCAGAACGTGTTATTGTATCTCAATTAGTACGTTCACCAGGGGCATACTTTGCTGATGCCATCGATAAAAGTGGTAAAACTGTCTTTGAAGGTAGTATTATCCCATCAAGAGGGACTTGGTTAGAGTTCGAAAATGATGCAAAAGATGTTTTAAATGTTCGTATTGACCGTAATAGAAAAATTCCAGGAACAGTTTTATTACGTGCTTTAGGACTTTCTAGTAATGAAGATATTATTGATGTTTTTGGTGATCATGAATTTATTTTGAACACTTTAGCAAAAGATAATACAACAAACACAGAAGAAGCTTTAATTGAAATTTATAATAAATTAAGACCAGGAGAACCTGCTACATTAGAAGGTGCTACAAGCCTTTTATATACTAGATTCTTTGATCCTAAACGTTATGATTTAGCTAAAGCTGGTCGTTTTAAATTTAAGAAAAAATTAAGTTTATTAGATCGTATTGCAGGACGTGTTCTTGCTGAAGATGTTAAAGATGTTGATGGTAACGTTGTTTGTACAAAAGGAACAGTTATTACAAACGAAGTTATTGATACATTAAGACCTGTTTTTGAAGCAGGTGCACACACTATTGAAATGAAAACTAATCCTAGATTAGAAAGTAATGGTGTATTACAAGTAGTTCATGTTTATGTTGATGAATCACGTACTAAAGTTATGAAAGTAATTGGTACAGATTTATCATTAAATTGTAAATATGTTACAATCTCTGACATGATTGCAGCATATTCATATATGTTAAACTTAGTTGATATTTTCAATTCTTATGATTTGGCACCTGAAGATAGAGTATCTCATATGGCTCGTATTGGTTTATTAGATGATATCGATCATTTAGGAAATAGACGTGTACGTTCTGTAGGTGAATTAATTCAAAACCAATTTAGAATTGGATTATCAAGAATGGAAAGAGTTGTTAAAGAAAGAATGTCATTATCTGAAGTTGATTCAGTAACACCTCAATCTTTAACAAATATTCGTCCATTAACTGCCGCAATGAAAGAATTCTTTGCGTCATCACAATTATCACAATTCATGGATCAAATTAACCCATTAGCCGAATTAACAAATAAACGTCGTTTATCTGCATTAGGGCCAGGTGGTTTATCAAGAGACCGTGCAGGATATGAAGTCCGTGACGTACATGCTTCCCATTATGGAAGAATTTGTCCAATCGAAACTCCTGAAGGTCCAAACATCGGGTTAATTTCAACTTTAGCATCTTATGCTAAAATTAATGAATATGGTTTTATTGAAACTCCATATCGTAAAGTTAATAACTGTGTTATCGATGAAGATGATGTACGTTATTTAACTGCTGATGAAGAAAAAAATTACATTATTGCACAAGCAAATGTTCAAACATCTGATGAAGGTGAAATCTTAGATGAACAAGTTATTGCACGTCATTTAGGTGAAAACATTATGGCTAAAAGAGAAGATGTTGATTTTATCGATATTTCTCCAAAACAAATCGTATCTGTTGCCACTTCATGTATTCCATTCTTGGAAAACGATGATGCAACTCGTGCCTTAATGGGTGCTAACATGCAACGTCAAGCTGTACCTTTATTAAATCCACATACACCATTTGTTGGAACTGGTATGGAATATCAAGCTGCAAGAGATTCTGGTGCGGCTTTAGTAAGTAAACATAACGGTACTGTTAGCTATGTTGATGCAAAACGTATTGAAATCGTAGATGATGAAGCAGTTGTGCATAAATATCGTTTAACTAAATTTGCTATTTCAAATGCTGGTACATGTATTAACCATAAACCAATCGTTAAAGTTGGTGAAGAAGTTGTTGTAGGACAAGTATTAGCTGATGGTCCAGCAATGGAACAAGGTGAATTAGCATTAGGACAAAACGTATTAGTTGGTTTCATGACATGGAATGGTTATAACTACGAAGATGCCGTTATTATGTCTGAAAGATTAGTAAAAGAAGATGTTTATACATCTATTCATATTGATGAATATTCAATTGAATGTCGTGATACAAAATTAGGACCTGAAGAAATTACAAGAGATATCCCTAACGTTGGAGATGAAGCACGTAAAAATTTAAATAGTGATGGTATCATCATGATTGGTGCTGAAGTTAAAGAAGGAGATATCTTAGTAGGTAAAGTTACTCCAAAAGGTCAAGCTGAATTATCAGCAGAAGAAAAATTATTACTTGCAATCTTTGGTGAAAAATCAAGAGAAGTTAAAGATAATTCATTAAGAGTTCCTCATGGAGGGGCAGGTATCGTTCATGATATCAAAATCTTTGATCGTAAAAATGGTGATGAATTACAACCAGGTGTTAACCGTGTTGTTAAAGTTTATATCGTTCAAAAACGTAAAATCTCAGAAGGAGATAAAATGGCTGGACGTCATGGTAACAAAGGGGTTATTTCAAAAATCTTACCAATCGAAGATATGCCACACTTAGAAGATGGTACACCATTAGATATCATGTTAAATCCATTAGGGGTTCCATCTCGTATGAATATTGGACAAGTATTAGAATTACATTTAGGTTATGCTGCTAGACAATTAGGTTTATATATTGCTACACCAGCGTTCGATGGTCTACATCGTGAAGACTTAGAAGCATTAATGAAAGAAGCTGGAATGAACGAAGATGGTAAACAACCAGTAATTTCTGGTCAAACTGGTGAATATTTTGACTCACCTGTTTCAGTAGGTATTATGTACTTCGTTAAATTATCACACATGGTTGATGATAAATTACATGCTCGTTCAGTAGGACCTTACTCATTAGTTACTCAACAACCACTTGGAGGTAAAGCTCAAAACGGTGGACAAAGATTTGGGGAAATGGAAGTTTGGGCACTTGAAGCATATGGTGCTGCTTATACACTTCGTGAAATCTTAACTGTTAAATCTGATGATGTTGTTGGTCGTGTTAAAACATATGAAGCAATTGTTAAAGGACAACCAATGCCAGAACCAGGATTACCTGAATCATTTAGAGTATTAAAGAAAGAATTACAAGCATTAGCATTAGATATTCGTTTATTAGATGAAAATGATCAAGAAATTGATGAAAGAAATATCGAAGATGAAGAAAGACGTTTCCCAAGATCAATTGAAAAAGAAGATGTGAACGAAGAAAAAGAAGTTGTTTCTGATGCTATGGAATCTGAAGAATTAGTTGAAACTGTAGAAAGTGAATCATTATAAGGAGGGAATAGAAAATGGCAAATACTAATAAATTTTCATCAATCCAAATTGGATTAGCATCTCCTGAAAAAATTCGTGAATGGTCTTATGGTGAAGTAAAAAAACCTGAAACGATTAACTATCGTTCTCAAAAACCTGAAAAAGATGGTCTATTCTGTGAAAGAATCTTTGGACCATCTAAGGATTGGGAATGTAGTTGTGGAAAATATAAGAAAATTAGATACAAAGGTGTTGTATGTGATCGTTGTGGTGTAGAAGTTACTAAATCTGCAGTACGTCGTGAACGTATGGGACATATTGAATTAGCTACACCAGTAGCACATATTTGGTATTTAAAAGGTATTCCATCAAGAATGGGATTAATCTTAGATATGTCACCAAAACAATTAGAAGAAATTATTTACTTTGTTTCTTATGTTGTTATTGATAAAGGAACTACACCTTTAGAATACAAACAAGTATTATCTGAAAGAGATTATCGTAAATGTTATGAACAATTTGGTCATACATTTGAAGCTCAAATTGGGGCTGAAGCAATTCAAACTTTATTAAAACAAGTTGATTTAGATGCAGAATTTGAACTTGTATCTAAAGAATTAAAAGAAGCTCAAGGACAAAAACGTACTAAATTATTAAAGAGATTAGAAGCAATCGAAGCATTTAGATCTTCTGATAATCAACCAGAATGGATGATTCTTGAAGCTTTACCAGTAATACCACCTGATTTAAGACCAATGTTACAATTAGATGGTGGACGTTTTGCAACAAGTGATTTAAATGATTTATATAGACGTGTTATTACTCGTAATAATCGTTTGAAAAAATTATTAGAACTTGGAACACCTTCTATTATCGTACAAAATGAAAAACGTATGTTACAAGAAGCTGTTGATGCTTTAATTGATAATGGTCGTCGTTCTAAACCAATCACTGGTGCTGGTGGACGTGCATTAAAATCATTAAGCCATACATTAAAAGGTAAACAAGGACGTTTCCGTCAAAACTTATTAGGTAAACGTGTTGACTACTCAGGACGTTCAGTTATCGCAGTAGGACCAGACTTAAAAATGTATCAATGTGGTATCCCACGTGAAATGGCTTTAAGCTTATTTAAACCATTTGTTATCCATGGTTTAGTTGATAAAGAAATTGCAACTAATATTAAAGCTGCTGAAAGACTTATTGATAAAATGGATGACAAAATTTGGCCAATCGTTGAAGATGTTATTAAAGAACACCCAGTATTATTAAACCGTGCTCCTACTCTTCATAGATTAGGTATCCAAGCATTCGAACCTAAATTAGTAGAAGGACGTGCTATTCGTCTTCACCCATTAGTAACTCCAGCATTCAATGCCGATTTCGATGGGGACCAAATGGCTGTCCATGTACCATTAGGTGAAGAAGCAATTCAAGAAGCTAGACAATTAATGTTAGGATCAACTAATATCTTAGGGCCTAAAGATGGTAAACCTATCGTTACTCCATCACAAGACATGGTATTAGGTAACTACTACTTAACTTTAGAAGATGTTGGAGCAATTGGTGAAGGTACTGTCTTTGCTGATAGAAACGAAGTTGATCATGCATATTTTGCTAAAACTGTAAATCTTCATACAAGAGTTGCTATTAAAGCATCTTCATTACACAATGCAACATTTACAGAAGCACAAAATAATAGTTATTTAATTACTACAGTAGGTAAAATTTATTTCAATGATATTTTTGATGGACAATTCCCATTTATCAATGAACCAGGTAAAGAAAACTTATCTGGAACACCTGATAGATACTTTGTTCCAATGGGAACTGATATTAAAGCACATATCGCTGCTCAAAAACCAGTTAAACCATTAGGTAAAAAAGCATTAGGAAGCATCATTGATGAAGTATTCAAACAATCTGCATTAACAGATACAAGCTTAATGCTTGATAAATTAAAAGACCAAGGATTCAAATATTCAACAATTGCTGGTATTACAGTATCTGCATATGATATCCAAGTGCCACAAGCAAAATTTGAAATCTTTGATAAAGCAGATCAAAAACTTGAACAAATCAAGAATTTCTATAACAAAGGTAAATTAACTGAAGCAGAAAGATATCAAAGCGTAATCAAATTATGGACTGGTGTTAAAGATGAAGTACAAGAAGTCGTTCGTCAAGAGTTCGAAGCTGATGATCGTAACCCAATCTTTATCATGTCTGATTCAGGTGCCCGTGGATCACTTTCTAACTTCACTCAGTTAGTAGGTATGCGTGGATTAATGTCAAATCCAAAAGGGGAAACAATCGAGTTACCAATCAAGTCTGCCTTCCGTGAAGGTTTAACAGCATCAGAATTCTTTATTTCGACACATGGTGCCCGTAAAGGTTCTACAGATACTGCCTTAAAGACTGCCGATTCAGGTTACTTAACAAGACGTTTAGTAGACGTTGCTCAAGAAGTTATTATTTCTGAAGAAGATTGTGGAACAGATAGAGGATTTGTTGTTACTGAATTATACAATACAGATGACAATACAGTTATCGTTCCATTATATGACCGTTTAGTTGGTCGTTATTCACAAAAAGATGTTTACCATCCAGAAACTAAAGAATTATTAGTAGCTGCGGGTGAAATCTTTACTGAACAAAACGCTAAAGTTGTTTGTGATGCAGGTATTAAAGAAGTTGAAATTCGTTCAGTTCTTGGCTGCGTTGCTAAAGGCGGAGTTTGTAAAAAATGTTATGGTCGTAACTTAGCAACAGGTAATGTTGTTGAATTAGGTGAAGCTGTTGGAGTTATGGCAGCACAATCAATCGGTGAACCAGGTACTCAGTTAACAATGCGTACTTTCCATGATGGTGGGGTTGCCGGTGGTGCCGATATCACTCAAGGGTTACCTCGTATCCAAGAGTTATTTGAAGCACGTAATCCAAAAGCTAAATCAATTATTTCTGAAATTGATGGTGAAGTATCAAATATTATTGATAATGCTGGAAGAATGGAAGTTGTTGTTTCTAATGATTTAGAAACAAGAAGTTATTTAACTCCTTATGGTGCAAAATTAAGAGTTAATGTTGGTGATGAAGTACGTATTGGTGACAAAATCACTAAAGGTTCTATTGATCCAAAAGAATTATTAAATGTAGCTGATACAGAAGCTGTTGAAAATTATATTATTAAAGAAGTTCAAAAAGTATATCGTATTCAAGGTATCGAAATTTCTGATAAACATATCGAAATTATCGTAAGACAAATGTTGAAGAAAATTAGAATTGTTGAAGGTGGAGATACTGGAACACTTCCTGGTACACATGTTAATGTAACTCAATTTACTGAATTAAATAGAGAAGCATTAAAAGAAGGAAAACATCCTGCTGTTGGTAGACCAATCTTATTAGGTATTACTAAAGCATCTCTTGAAACTGATTCATTCTTATCTGCTGCATCATTCCAAGAAACTACTAAGATCTTAACTGATGCATCAATTAAAGGTAAGAAAGATATGTTAAAAGGATTAAAAGAAAATGTATTAATTGGTAAATTATTACCAGCTGGTACAGGATTTAGAGGTCCTTTAAAATCACCTGAAACATTAGCAAAAGAAGCTGAAGAAGCAAAAGCTGCTGAACTTGCTAAATATGATTTATTAGATGATAATCATGAAAATCTTGGAAATCAATTATAAAAAATAGGCTTATGCCTATTTTTTTTATATTTTTTAATTTTTTTGTTGACATTATCATTTTAATACTATAATATATTGTCAGTGCCCGAATTGGGTGCAATATTTATTGATTAAATATGAAACACCCGGTATTGTGTGTTATCAAGAAAGGAGAAAGAAATGCCTACAATTAACCAATTAGTAAGACAAGGTCGTACTGATAAAACAACAAAATCAAATTCACCTGCTTTAAATAGAGGTTATAACTCATTAGCTAAAAAAGCTACATCAACTAAATCACCTCAAAAGCGTGGTGTGTGTACACGTGTTGCTACTATGACACCTAAAAAACCTAACTCGGCTTTACGTAAATATGCCCGTGTTAGATTATCAAATGGTATGGAAGTAACTGCATATATTCCAGGAATTGGACACAACTTACAAGAACATAGTGTTGTTTTAATTCGTGGTGGTCGTGTTAAAGACTTACCAGGGGTTCGTTACCATATTATCCGTGGTACAATGGACTGTGCTGGAGTTAACGATCGTAAACAAGCACGTTCTAAATACGGTGCTAAAAAACCAAAAGCTTAATTAATACTTATAGGAGGAAATATATATGTCAAGAAAAGGACGAGTTGCTAAAAGAGACGTTCTACCTGATCCAGTGTATAACTCTAAAACTATTTCTAAACTTATCAACAACATTATGTTAGATGGTAAAAAAGGTGTTGCTCAAAACATCTTATATGATGCGTTTAAAAAAGTAGAAGAAAAAACTGGAAACCCAGCTATGGAAGTCTTTGATCAAGCAATTAACAATATTATGCCAGTTCTTGAACTTAAAGTAAGACGTATTGGTGGTGCTAACTACCAAGTACCAGTTGAAGTTTCTTCAGAAAGAAGAATGACTTTAGGATTAAGATGGTTAGTAAATTATTCTCGTTTAAGAAACGAAAAAACTATGGTTGATCGTTTAGCAAACGAAATTATTGATGCTTCAAACGGAACAGGTGCTTCTGTTAAGAAGAAAGAAGATACTCATAAAATGGCTGAAGCTAATAAAGCATTCGCTCATTTCCGTTGGTAATATAACGGTTAAAATTTTGAAGGGAGAAAACAAATGGCTCGTGAATTTTCGTTAGAAAAGACTCGTAATATCGGAATCATGGCTCATATTGATGCTGGTAAAACAACAACAACTGAACGTGTCCTTTATTACACTGGTAAAATCCATAAAATTGGTGAAACTCACGAAGGTGCTTCACAAATGGACTGGATGGAACAAGAACAAGAACGTGGAATCACAATCACTTCAGCAGCTACAACTGCTCAATGGAACGGGTATCGTGTTAACATTATCGATACACCAGGCCATGTAGACTTTACAGTCGAAGTAGAACGTTCTTTACGTGTATTAGATGGTGCTGTAACTGTATTAGATGCAAAAGCTGGTGTAGAACCACAAACTGAAACAGTTTGGCGTCAAGCTACTACTTATGGTGTACCTCGTATTGTATTCGCTAATAAAATGGATGCAACAGGTGCAGATTTCATTATGTCATTAGAATCTTTAGAAAAGAGATTAGGAGTACAAGGTGTTGCAATTCAATTACCTATCGGTGCTGAAGATACTTTCGAAGGAATCATTGACTTAATTAAAATGAAAGCTGTTTATTTTGAAGGAGCAAAAGGTGAAAATGTAGTTTACAAAGACATTCCTGAAGAATATATGGCTCAAGCTGAAGAATACCGTGCTAAAATGATTGATCAAGCTGCAACATATGATGATGATCTATTAATGAAAGTTTTAGAAGGTGAAGAAATTACTGAAGAAGAAATTAAAGCAGCAATCCGTAAAGGAACATTAGCTGTAGAATTATTCCCAGTATTATGTGGTTCAGCTTACAAAGATAAAGGTGTTCAACCAATGTTAGATGCAGTTATTGACTTTTTACCTGCACCAACTGACATTCCTTCAATCAAAGGTACTGATGAAGATGGTAATGAAGTAGAAAGACATGCATCAGATGATGAACCTTTCTCAGCATTAGCATTCAAAATCATGGCTGACCCATTCGTAGGAAAATTAACTTTCTTCCGTGTATATTCAGGTACATGTCAATCAGGAAGTTATGTATTAAACTCTACAAAAGATAAAAAAGAACGTTTAGGTCGTATTCTTCAAATGCATGCGAACAAACGTAATGAAATTGCTGAAGTTTACGCTGGAGATATTGCTGCAGCAGTAGGTTTCAAAAATACAACAACTGGGGATACTATTTGTGACGAAAAGAATTTCGTTATCCTTGAAAAAATGGAATTCCCTGAACCAGTTATCCAATTAGCTATCGAACCAAAAACTAAACAAGACCAAGATAAGTTAAGTAATGGTTTAATTAAATTAGCTGAAGAAGATCCAACTTTCAAAACATTTACTAACCCTGAAACTGGAGATACTGTTATCGCTGGTATGGGTGAATTACACTTAGACGTAATCGTTGACCGTTTAAAGAGAGAATTCAAAGTAGAAGCTAACGTTGGTGCTCCACAAGTTGCTTACCGTGAAACAATCACTCAAGCAGCTGAATGTGAAGGTAAATATGTAAAACAATCAGGTGGTCGTGGACAATACGGTCACGTATGGATCAAATTTGAACCTAATGAAGGTAAAGGATTTGAATTCGTTGATGCTATCGTTGGTGGGGCTGTCCCAAGAGAATATATCAACTCAGTAAAAGTAGGTCTTGAAGACGCACTTGAAACTGGTATGATTGCTGGATACCCTGTATTAGACGTAAAAGCTACATTATTTGATGGTTCTTACCATGATGTCGATTCATCAGAAATGGCATATAAAGTAGCTGCAAGTTTAGCACTTAAAAATGCTGCTAAAAAATGTGCTCCAGTATTATTAGAACCAATTATGGCTGTAGAAGTAACTGCTCCTTCTGAATATTTAGGTAGCGTTATGGGTGATATTTCATCAAGACGTGGTATGATTGAAGGGCAAGAAGAAAGAGGAAATGCTGTTTCAGTTCAAGCATCTGTACCATTATCAGAAATGTTCGGATATGCAACTGATTTAAGATCATTTACTCAAGGTCGTGGAAACTATACAATGCAATTTGATAGATACGAAGCTGCACCTAAATCAATTAGAGAAGAAATCATCAAGAAAAATGGTGGAAATGTATAATATACATTAAAATCAAATAAATATTGATTTTTTCGAATAAATAAACTAGAATGTTTATTGTAAAAAATTATAAAAATAGGAGGAACCTTAACAATGGCTAAGGAAAAATTTGACCGCTCTAAAGCGCATGTAAATATCGGAACTATTGGTCACGTTGACCATGGTAAAACAACTTTAACTGCTGCAATCACTACTTGTCTTGCTAAAAAAGGACAAGCTGCTGCAATGGATTATGCTTCAATCGATGCTGCTCCAGAAGAAAAAGAACGTGGTATCACAATCAATACTGCACACGTAGAATATCAAACTGACACTCGTCACTATGCACACGTTGACTGTCCAGGCCATGCTGACTACATCAAAAACATGATCACTGGTGCTGCACAAATGGATGGTGCTATCTTAGTAGTTGCTGCTACTGATGGACCTATGCCACAAACAAGAGAACACATCTTATTATCTCGTCAAGTAGGTGTTCCATACATCATCGTATTCTTAAATAAATGCGATATGGTTGATGACGAAGAATTAATCGACTTAGTAGAAATGGAAGTTCGTGAATTATTAAATGAATATGACTTCCCAGGTGATGATACTCCAGTAATCAGAGGATCAGCATTAAAAGCATTAGAAGGAGATCCAAAATGGACTCCAGCTATCGACGAATTAATGGAAGCTGTAGATACTTATATCCCAACTCCAACTAGAGACGTTGATAAACCATTCTTAATGCCAGTAGAAGACGTTTTCACAATCACTGGACGTGGAACTGTTGCTACAGGTAGAGTAGAACGTGGACAATTAAACTTAAATGACGAATTAGAAATCGTTGGTATCAAAGAAACTCAAAAAACAGTTGCTACTGGTATCGAAATGTTCAGAAAATTATTAGACTATGCTGAATCTGGAGATAACATCGGTGTATTATTACGTGGTATCAACCGTGATCAAATTCAACGTGGACAAGTATTAGCTAAACCTGGTTCAGTACATCCACATACTAAATTCAAAGGTCAAGTATATGTATTAAGTAAAGATGAAGGTGGACGTCATACACCATTCTTCAACAACTATCGTCCGCAGTTCTACTTCAGAA
>UQVG01000041.1 GCA_900544435.1 uncultured Erysipelotrichaceae bacterium
TACAATGCTTATATCTTCTTTTATAGAAACATTCTTTATTGTTATTAAAACATATAGTATTTTATTTATTGTGACGTTTATAGGGCTTTTTTTAGGCTTTAAAGTTATTGGTATAAAACAGGCTTTAAATTTATCTTTTTTTATTTCTTTTTTTGATTTTTTTCCAATATTAGGAATTGAAATGATTATGTTTCCTTGGATTATCATACTTGCTTTATTAAATCAAACTGCTCTTTCATTAAAACTTTTAATTCTTTATGGGATTATTGCATTGATGAGAAATATTTTAGAACCGCATTTGTTATCTAAAGAAATCAAAATACCTGCACTTTATATGTTTGTGACTATGTATCTTTTGATGAAGTTTATCGGGATTTGGGGACTTGTTGTTGCACCATTCATATTATTAATCTTTAATAATATGAAGCAAAAAAACAATATACAAGAGATTAGAAAAATAATTAAAAAAAGTCTTTGAAATTATAAAGTATTTTGTTATAATAGTCGTGCAACAATGTCTAGGATATGCGAATACTCAACGTATAGCTTGGATATTGCCAAGATATTAACATACGGAGGATAAATGAAATGTTAACTAAACAAGAAAAACAAGCTATCATGAAAGAATATGCTACTAAAGAAGGAGATACTGGTTCTCCAGAAGTACAAATCGCTGTATTAACTGCAGATATCAACAAATTAAATGGTCACTTCAAACAACATCCAAAAGATAAACACTCAAACAGAGGTTTATTAAAGAAAATTGGTAGAAGAAGAGATTTATTAAAATACTTAAAAAATAAAGATATCGAAAGATATGCTTCTTTAGTAAAAAGATTAGGATTAAGAAGATAGTTAAAAAAGCGCATGAGCGCTTTTTTTTAGCATAATAAAATATGCTATAAAAAACTCTATGAAATGCACATCATAGAGTTTTCTTTTTATTCAACTGTAACTGATTTTGCTAAGTTACGAGGTTTATCTACATCGCATCCTTTAAGACCAGCAGCATAGTAAGCAATTAGTTGTAAAGGTACAGCAACTAAAACAGATTGTAAGATTGGATCAACATCAGGTAAAATATATGTTTCTTTAACATTTCCTACCTCTTGTCCATTGATTGTAAATAAGATAACATTGGCACCACGTGCAATTGTTTCTTGAATATTAGAAATTGTTTTAGCAGCAATGCGAGGTTGCGTTGCAACAGCAATTACTAAACTTCCTTGTTCAATTAATGCAATTGGGCCATGTTTTAACTCACCTGCAATATAGGCATCAGCATGAACATATGAAACTTCTTTTAATTTTAAAGCTCCCTCTAAAACAGTTGCATAGTCTAAGCTTCTACCAATATAATAAGCATCTTTTAAATCTTTTAAATAAGACGCATAGTGTTCAAATATTTTTTCATCTTTTAAAATATTTTCAATATGTTGAGGTAAAGAAGCAATACCTTCAATAATACGTTTATAATCTTCATTTTCATTTCCTAAAGCTTGAGAAATATACATGCCAAGTAATAATAAGACAATTAATTGAGTTGTATAAGCTTTTGTTGAAGCAACAGCAATTTCAGGACCAGCACATGTATAAATTGTATGGTCAGCTTCACGAGAAATAGATGATCCTAAAACGTTTGCAATTGCAATTGTTGTACAGCCTTTTTCTTTAGCTAAACGTAAAGCGGCCATTGTATCAGCAGTTTCTCCTGATTGAGAAACAAAGACGCACATTGTTTTTTCATCAACGATTGGATCGCAATATCTAAATTCACTTGCTACTTGTGTAAAAGTTGGGATCCCTGTTAATCTTTCTAAGATATTAGCTCCTGAAAGACAAGCATGATAAGCAGTTCCACAAGCAACAAAGTAAGCTTTATTGAAAGTTTTAAATTTATCGTGAATAGCATCTAATTCAGGTAAAACAATTCTATCAGTTCCTTCAACACGACCTCTTAGTGTTTCAGCAATGGCATAAGGTTGTTCATGAATTTCTTTTAACATAAAGGTATCATAACCACCTTTTTGAGCAGCTTCATTATCATATGGAATAGTAGTGATTTCTTTTTCAATAGGATTTCCATATTGATCAAAGAAAGAAATATTTTCTTTATTTAAAACAGCAATTTCATAATCTTCTAAGAAATAAACGTCTTTTGTATAATCTAAGATTGCTGGAATATCACTAGCAGCAACAGAAGCATCTGCTGTTTTTCCAATAACTAATGGGCTATCTTTTTTAGCGATAAAAACTTTATCAGGTTCAATTGTTGAAACGATACATAAAGCATAACTTCCTTCAATTCGAGTAATAACACGTTGTAATGCTTTTAACATATCTTTTTCTTTTTTGTAGTAGTAATCCATTAAATGAACAACAACTTCACTATCTGTTTCAGAATGAAACTTATATCCTTGTAAGATCAAGATTTCTTTTAATTCTCTATAATTTTCAATAATCCCATTATGAACTAAAGAAATAGTTTCATCATTGTTTGTATGAGGGTGAGAATTCAAATTTGATGGGATTCCATGAGTTGCCCATCTTGTATGACCAATCCCTACATGTCCTAAAATATTTTCATCTTTTAATAAGTCTTTTAAATTTTGAAGGCGACCTTTAGCCTTCTTTGTAAATAAATGATTATTTTCAATTGTTGTAATACCGGCTGAATCATATCCTCGGTATTCTAGTTTTTCAAGCCCTTGAAGTAAAAATGGAAGAGCTTCTTTGTTTGCACTAATAGCAGTAATTCCACACATTAAAAAATCCTCCTTTTATATATTTATATGTGTGGTTATAAAAAAGAGGATACCGGATGAATTTGTTTTACAATCACTTGTAGGTTTTGTTCATCGTTTAGGTAGTATCATACCTCTAGACCATCCGCCGAATCTTTCGATAAGTCTAGTCCTCGTCAACTGCAATGCAGTCCTGGCGCTCATGTTTTAAGTCTCATTTTATAACCGCATCTATTATATAGAGTACTTATTTATAAATCAACACCAAATTTTTTTAAAAAAAAGAAGAAAAAATAATTTTTTTTTACGATATAATAATGGAGGTGTTTTTATGAAGGGCAAAAAAATAGAAATGTCTATGGAACATAATATGGATGAAATGAAAAAATCTTTAAAAAATTTGAAAGAAACAGAATGTTACGATGTAGAAAAATATACCTATTCTTTGTTGCATCAAACAAGACAATTGGAATACTTCTATTGTCAGTTGGTAGAAGATGAAAATAATGAACCGGATCAAACATATTATCATGTACATCGTCGACCAATGATCCATCAAATGGCTTACTTTAATATAGGCAGGGGATTTCCTAAAGAATTGATGGATGGTCATTGGTGTTATGTTTTAAAAGATTTTGGGTCTAAAATGTTGGTGATTCCTTGTACATCCATAAAAAAAGATGCAATAGAATCTACAGAATATGAGCTAGATATTGTTGCTAGAATTAGAAAATATCGCATAAAAAGTAGAATGCAGATAAGTGATATGCGTGTTGTTGATATTCAAAGATTAGATATGAGAAAGACATTTTGTGATGTGCTTACAGATAGGAAAAAAATAAAAGATTACATAAAACATATTATTTTTGAAGAAAATTAAAAGGTCTCGTTTGAGACCTTGATTTTTTATAAGTTTAATAATCTCTTAGTATCTCTAGCGATAACTAATTCTTCATTTGTAGGGATAACATAAACTTTAACTTTACTATTTGGTGTAGAGATTAAACGATCACCTTTACCATTAACATTAGCATCATCATCGATTTCAATACCTAAAGCTTCAGCTAATAAGTTACATATTTCTTTTCTAGCAAAGAATGAATTTTCTCCAATACCTGCTGTAAAGCAAATAGCATCAACTCCTCCTAAAGCAATGAAGTAACGACCGATATAAGCAATTACTCTTCTAAAGAAGATATCTAAAGCAAGTTGTGCTCTTTCATTACCATTAGCAGCAGCTTCTTGTACATCTCTAAAGTCACTAGATACACCAGAAACACCAAGTAAACCAGATTCCTTATTAAGCATCTTGATGACTTCTTTCATATCTAATCCAACTTCTTCAATCAAATAGTCGATAACTGAAGGATCAACATCTCCAGAACGTGTACCCATCATGATTCCAGCAAGAGGAGTGAAGCCCATAGATGTATTGATTGATTTACCGTCTTTGACAGCAGTTAATGAACCACCAGCTCCTAAGTGAGCCACAATGATACGTGAATGTTCAGGATTTCCCATCATTTCACGGCAACGAGATGAAACATAGAAATGACTTGTTCCATGAGCACCATATTTACGCACTTTGTTTTCTACATAATATTTGTAAGGAATTGGATAAATATAGCTTTTTGGTTCTAATGTTTGATGGAATGCTGTATCAAAAACAGCAACGGCACCAGCATTAGGAATGGCTTCTTTAAAAGCATAGTATCCTGTTAAGTGAGCAGGGTTGTGTAAAGGTGCCAATGATTTTAGTTCATCGATTTTAGAAACAACATCTTCATCAATAATGACTGATTGATCAAAATAAGCCCCACCTTGTACAACACGGTGACCAACACCTTTGATTTCATCTAAATCTTTAACAATTTCTTTTTTAATTAAAGTGTCTAATAAAAGTTGAACGGCAACTTTATGGTTTTCAATTGGTAAAGTTGTAACATCTTTTTCTCCATTATACTTAATAGTAAAGATAGAATCATCTAAACCAATTCTTTCAATAACACCAGAAGTGATAACGGTTTCATCATCCATTTCGAATAATTGGAATTTTAAAGATGAACTTCCAGCGTTTACAGAAATAATTTTTGACATAACATTTAAGTCCTCCTTATTAATACTTTTCCATTATAACACTGACAAGGAAGAAAAAACTATAAAAAGATTGAAAAAAGAAGAGATTGATTTATAATAAGACTTGCCAGGGGCGCAAAATGCTGAGAAAGGTGATAGCCTTGTCCCTTATAATCTGAACTAGGTAATGCTAGCGTAGAGAGTGCAAAATAGTTTATTTGCCTTTTTGCGTATGTAAAAAGGCTTTTATTTTGCCTCGTTTTTAAAGGAGGATGAATATGAAAATTAAATTAACTACGAAGAATATGGCTTATATGGCAATGTTTGCGGCAATGCAAGTTGTTTTAGAATATTGCACTAAATTTTATGAGATGCCAAAAGGTGGTAACTGTGCCTTTTCACTTGTTGCAATTATTTTATGTGGCTATTTAATGAATTGGGGTTATAGCTTAATCGTTTCTCTTGTTTGTTTAGGACTACATTTTGCTTTAGGACTTGCGACATTCTATGGTCCTTTATCTGTAATCTTTGATTATTTGTTACCAATGATCTTGATTGGTCTTACACCACTTATTCCTTTATTAAAGGTAGGCAAGTATGAATTGCCTATTGGAATTGTTGTAATGGGTGTTTTAAAAACAATTTGTCATTTAATTTCAGGATGGTATGCTTTTCAAACACCATTAAAAGCAAACTTAACTTATAACTTACCTTATAATATAGCTACAATCATTGCATGTTTTGTTTTGTTTGTGATTTTATATCCAAGACTTAAAAAAGCAGTTCATTTATAAGACTCGTTTCGAGTCTTTTTTTCTTTGAAAGAAAGATGAATTTGTGTATAATGTAAATGTTAATAAGGAGTCGTTTGTTGTGGAAGATATTGTAGGAAAGAAAATCTTAATACATGGATATAAACATAATGGTAAAATACATAGATGTTGGTCGAAGGGGCTTGTTTTACAAGAAACAGATGATCATTACATTGTTATTAATAATCGAACATTGGTGACAGAATCAGATGGAAGAATGTGGCATACACGTGAACCTGCCATTTGGTATATGCCTAAACATAAATGGTATAATGTGATTTGCATGATTAGAAAAACAGGTGTGTATTATTATTGTAATATTGCTTCACCAACTTTATATGATGGAGAAGCTTTAAAATATATTGATTATGATTTAGATTTGAAGGTTTTTCCAGATGGAAATTATCGTATTTTAGATCAAGAAGAATATCGTCAACATGCTCGAGAAATGGGCTATAGTGATGAATTAGATAAGATTTTAAAGAAGCAGCTAGATATTTTGATTGAATTGGCTATAAAAAAAGGTGGACCATTTGATCAGGATTTTACTAAGAAATGGTATAGTTTTTACCAAGATTTAAAAGAGGGTTATTATGGAAAAAGTGATTACTATAAATAATAGAGATGAAACATTAGCTTTTGGTGAATATTTAGGAAAATTACTAGAACCTCATATGTTGTTGACACTTAATGGTGATTTAGGTGCAGGAAAAACAACATTTACTAAGGGAATAGGAAAAGGTTTAGGTGTTAAAAGGATTATTAATTCACCGACTTTTACAATTTTAAAACAATATCAAGGAAATTATCAATTATCTCATTTTGATGCTTATCGATTAGAAGGGCAAAGTGAAGATTTAGGTTTTGAAGAAATCTTTGATAGTGATGATATTTGTGTGGTTGAATGGCCAGAATTTTTAGAAGAAATTTTACCTCAAGAACGTTTAGCAATAACGATTAAAAGAATAGATGATGATCAAAGAGAATTTGTTTTAAATCCAGTTGGAAAAAAATATGAAGAACTTGTAAAGGAGATTGATTATGAAAACAATTGTCATGGATAGTGCTAATAAATATTTAGTAGTAGCTTTATATGAAAATCAAAAATGTTTAGCTTCTTTACAAGAAGAAGGAAATCGAAAACAATCAGAATATGCAATCGTTTATTTGCAAAAATTATTGCAAGAAAATCATTTGAAGATGAGTGATTTTGATGAAATGGTCATTACAATTGGTCCTGGTTCTTATACAGGAGTACGTGTTGCATTAACAATTGCTAAAACATTAAATGCGACAATGAATATTAAAATAAAGACAGTTTCTTCATTAAAAGCAATGGCAGGAATGAAAAAAGCAATTTCGATTTTAGATGCCAGAAGTAAAAAAGTGTTTTTAGGTATTTATAATGAAGGAAAAACAGTTGTTGAAGATTGTATTATTTCTTTAGATGAGTTTGAAAATTATCAAAAGCAATACAGTGATTATGAAATTGTTGGGGATACAGAGTTAATAGGATTATCAGAAAAAGAAACTGATCTTGCTCATAATATTTATGTGCTTTCAACTTTAGAAAAAGAAATAGAAAATGTGGATGGTCTTGTTCCAAGATATATTAAGGAAGTCGAGGCTAAGAAGATATGTCAATAAAAGAAATGAAAGAAGAAGATTTAAAGAAAGTTGTAGAATTAGAAAAAGATCTTTTTCTATCACCTTGGAACGAAGAAGATTTTAAACATGAAATAAAAGAAAATCCCATGGCGGGATATTATGTTATGGAAAAAGAAAACCAAATTATTGGATATATCGGACTATGGTTTTTAGGAGATCAATGCCAAATTACAACGATTGCAACAGATCGTCATTATCAAGGACAAGGTTATGCGAGTCAATTGATGGAATATGCTCTTGAAAAAAGTGAAGAGTTACATTATCAAAATGTTAACTTAGAAGTACGTGTTTCAAATGTAAAAGCAATAGCACTTTATCAAAAATTTGGTTTTAAAAATGTTGCTATTAGAAAAAGGTATTATAGTAATGGTGAAGATGCTTATTTAATGATCAAGGAATTGGAGGGATAGAAATGTCTTTATTATTAGCAATCGAATCAAGTTGTGATGAAATGGCTATGGCTGTTTTAAAAGATGATAGAGAATTTTTAAGTAGTGTGGTTGCCAGTCAAATTGATATACATGCTATGTATGGGGGTGTTGTTCCTGAAATTGCTAGTCGTAAGCATGTAGAATGTGTGTCGGTTGTTTTAAAAGAAACATTAAAAAAAGCAAATGTAAAAATGGAAGATATTGATGCTATATGTGTAACAAAAGGGCCAGGACTTGTTGGTTCTTTACATATTGGTTTACAAGTAGCTAAGACACTTTCCTTAGCTTATGATAAACCATTAATTGGTGTTCATCATATTGCAGGACATATTTATGCTAATAATTTTGAAAAGGATATTATTTATCCTGCATTGTGTCTTGTTGTTAGTGGTGGACATACAGAACTTGTATTGATGAAAAAACCGTATTCGTTTGAAGTAATTGGTGAAACTTTGGATGATGCTGTAGGAGAAGCCTATGATAAGGTAGGAAGAGTATTAAATTTACCTTATCCTGGAGGACCTGTTTTAGATAAAATGGCACATTTAGGAAATGCAAGTTACCATTTACCTAAACCTTTAGATGATGATAGTTATAATTTCAGTTTTAGTGGTTTAAAATCTGCGGTAATCAATTTAGCACATAATCATCATCAAAAAGGATTGGAAATCAATCAAAATGATTTAGCCACTTCTTTTCAAAATGTTGTAGTTGATGTTTTAGTAGATAAAACAATGAGGGCTGCTAAAGAATATGGTGTTAAAGAAATTATGCTAGCTGGTTTCAGCAAATAAAGGGTTAAGAGAAAAAATGACAGCTCAAGTAGCTATGCTAAAAGGTGTGCAATTATCCCTTCCACCGATGAAATGTTGTACAGATAATGCAATGATGATTGCTTTAGCAGGAAAAGTTATGTATGATAATAATAAGTTTAGTGACTTATCGCTTGGCATTAAACCACATCTCGATTTAGAATTAGAATCAATAGGAGGGGATTAGTGTGGAGAAAAAAATATCGAAAGCGACGATGTCCCGTTTTCCTGTTTATTTAAAAGCACTTAGAAAAATGCAACATGAAGGAAAAGAAACATGTTTGTCGAGTGAACTTTATGAAATTACAGGAATACAAGATACAACAATTAGACGTGACTTTACATATCTATCAAAAACAGATAATTTTGGAAGACGTGGTCGAGGCTATGATGTAAAGCATCTTATTGATGGATTAAGTGAGGTATTAGGTCTTGGATTAGATGAGCCTATTATTTTAATTGGTGTTGGTAATTTAGGAAGTGCCATTTTAAAGTATAATCGTTGGCAGTATACAGTTGGTAAAATTGTCTGTGGTTACGATATGGATAAAAATAAAGAAGGGGAAAGATTTGGGGTTAAAATCTGTCATATTGATAGATTAGAAGAAACTTTCCCAAGCGATTGTAAAATTGCTATTTTAGCAATTTCAGAAAATGTTCAGGAAACAGTAGATCGTTTAATGAAATTGGGTATTAAAGGAATTGTAGATTTTACACATAGTCATTTTATGGTTCATGAAGGCGTAGAAGTCCAAACAGTAGATGTTGTGGTAGCTATTCAAGAATTAGTAATTAAAATGAAATCAAATGATCAAGAATAGGGAGAGAAAAATGTTTGAATTTATTACAGTAAGAGAATTATATGAATTATATATCAATGATAGAGATCAATTAGATGGAATTGAATATGTTGAATTACAAGGATGGATCCGTACAAATAGAAATAGTGGGAAAGTTGGATTTTTAGCTTTAAATGATGGAACATATTTTAAAAATGTGCAAGTTGTGTATTTAGATGAAATTATTGATAATTATGAAGAAGCTTCTCATATTTCTACAGGAAGCGCTGTTAAAGTAACTGGAAAATTAAAATTAACTCCATCAGGAAAACAACCTTTTGAAATTGAAGCAACACATTTAGTGGTAGAAGGAACTTGTGATGAAGATTTCCCATTACAAAAGAAAAGACATTCTTTTGAATATATGAGAGAAATTCCTCATTTAAGACCAAGAGCAAATACTTTTTATGCAATCTTTAGATTAAGATCGGTTTTATCAATGGCTATTCATGAATTCTTTCAAAATCAAGGATTCGTTTATGTGCATACACCAATTATTACTTCAAATGATGGTGAAGGTGCTGGAGAAATGTTTAGAGCAACAACAATTGATAATACTGAATTTGATAAAGATTTCTTTGGAAAAGAAGCCTATTTAACAGTTACAGGACAATTACATGTTGAAGCTTTTGCATTAACATATCGTGATGTTTATACATTTGGACCTGCCTTTAGAGCGGAAAATTCAAATACTTCAAGACATGCAAGCGAATTTTGGATGATTGAACCTGAAATTGCTTTTGCTGATTTAGAAGATGATATGGATTTAATTGAAGATATGGTTAAATACTGTATTGATTATGTTTTAGATAATGCTCCAGAAGAAATGAAATTCTTTGAAAGCATGATTGATAAAGAATGTATTAAACGTATTAAAGCAGTGAGAGACAGCGACTTTAAACGTATGACTTATACAGAAGCAATTGATTATTTATTAAAAGCAGATGTTAAGTTTGAAAATAAAGTTGAATGGGGTATGGACTTAAATTCAGAACATGAACGTTATATTTGTGAAAAAATCGTTGGTGGACCAGTATTTTTAACAGATTATCCTAAAGAAATCAAAGCATTCTATATGCGTTTAAATGATGATGGAAAAACAGTAGCTGCTTGTGATTTACTTGTTCCAGGAATTGGAGAACTTGTTGGTGGATCACAACGTGAAGAAAGATATGATGTCTTAGAAAAAATCATGGATGAAAAAGGTATGGCCAAAGAAGGATTACAATGGTACATGGATTTACGTCGTTTTGGAGGATGTAAACATGCTGGATTTGGTTTAGGATTCGATCGTTTCTTAATGTATTTAACTGGTATGCAAAATATTAGAGATGTTGAACCATTCCCAAGAACTCCAAGAAATTTAAAATTCTAAAAGCCTATTCGTTAGGCTTTTTTTTGTGTATAATATGTAGGAGGTGACATGCATGAATGAGTATGATTTGATGAATCTCTATTTTAATTTTATTTTTAAAGAAGGTAAAAAGTCATTTAGAGATGTTTATGCAAGTTATGAACAACTTGAAGAATTTAAAAATTGGTTGACAAAACAGAATATTCATTTTCCTTTTGTTCATCAAATTCAAAAAAATGAATGTGAGTTGCTTTTCAGAAGTAAAAACTTTGAAATATATGATACTGCTTTTAAAACAAGTTATGCGCAAGATTTTCATAAATATGTTGCTGGTGAAAAAGAAAAGTATCAAGTGATTTTATTATCTGGAAAAGATGAACGATTTTTTGAAAAAATTGATGATTGTTATGATTATAAAGTAATGAGAGTTTTCTGTATAAAAAAAGCATTGAAAGAGGATATTTCTTTATATGGACCCTACCATCTTTTTTTGAATGCTCTTTATCAAATAGATCGTTGGCCAGGTGTTTTTATATTTAAAGATGAACAAAGCGTTTTCTACCCTGTAAAAAATATGGAGGATGTAAAAGAAGGCTTTAG
>UQVG01000042.1 GCA_900544435.1 uncultured Erysipelotrichaceae bacterium
TGAAGATTATAAAAATATTTAATAATAATAGTATTGCTGCTTTATCTGATGAGTTAGGGGATATTATTTTAACAGGATCAGGAATTGGCTTTCAAAAAAAGATTGGTGATTTAGTTGATGAATCACGCATTGAAAAAACATATATCTTTAAAGAAAAAGGTGAAAAGCGTATACGTAGAGGAATCAATGATATAGAACCAATTTATTATGAAATTACTAGTTTATTAGTAAGTAAGGCAACCGAAGAATTAGAAACCCAATTTTATGGGGAAATCTTTTTAGCAATTAGTGATCATATTGCTTTTGCTATTAAACTAAAAAAAGAAAATATTGATTTACCTAATGTTGTTTTATCTGAAACGAAAGCTTTATATAAAAAAGAATATCAGCTAGGTTTATGGATCATTGAAGTTATTAAAGAAAAAATGGGAATACAATTAGAGGAAGCTGAAGCGGGATATATAGCTTTACATCTAGTTAATTTTTCTACTAAAAACAATTCACAAAATACTTCTAAAATTGTTAATTTTGTAAAAGATGTTTTTGATATCATTGAAAAAACGATGCATATTAAATTAGAATTAGATTCAATAGACTATGCAAGACTATCTACACATCTTAAGTTTTTAGCTGAAAGAGTTTTTCGTAATGATGTAGAAAATACCATTGACACAACGGAAAATATTAGAGATATGTTAAAAGAGAATATTCGTTTATCTTTGTGCATTAATCGTATAAAAAAATTAATATATGAAAAGTATCATTATACATTGACACCAGATGAGCAAACATACTTATGTATACATATTAAAAAGAATTGTCATATTTAATGTAAGCACAATTTAATGTAAGCGCTTGACAAATAACTAAAATATTTGTTATTGTATAGACAAGGATTGTTACTTTAAGTAGGCAAGACCAAATATATTGACGACATTTATTGAATGTTGTTTTTATGTTTGGTCTTTTCTTTTTAAAGACGGAAGGGAATAAGAAGATGAAATTAAAAAAGAAAAGTGTTGCAGCTGTATTAACACTATCGATGTCAATGGGTTCAGTGTTATCGATGGTACCAGTTTTTGCAGAAGATGCTCAACAAAACTTAGCATTAAACAAAACGGCTTATGTTTCAGCTGAATATGGAACAATGCCAAGAAAAAATTTAACTGACGGTGATGAAAAAACACGTTGGTCAACAGAAAGTGAGCCAACTCAATGGGCTTACGTAGATTTAGGTCAAGAATATGAAATGAATAAATTCCAAATGTTCTGGGAAAATGAAAATACATATGCTTCAGCCTATAATATTTACGTTTCTAATGATCCTAATTCTTGGGGTGAACCAGTTCTTTCAAGAACAGACAATAAAAATGTTGTTAGTGAAGAATTGTTAGGAAGTAAAGTTAGTGGTCGATATGTTAAATTAGAAGTTGTAGAAATGAAAGGTTATCCTAATGTTTCTTGTTATGAATTTAAAATCTTTAATACAGATGAAAAAGTACAAGATCCAAATGAAAACGTTGCATTAAAGAAAACAGCAGTAGCAAGCTCTCAAGAAGCATCAAGTGTTAAAGCTGCCAATGCAGTAGATGGTGATACATCATCACGTAGTTCTCGTTGGGGTAGTAATATTGGAAATGGTCCAGATTGGATCTATGTTGATTTAGGTGAAAGAATGAATGTCAATACTGTTAAGGTATTCTGGGAAACACGTAAAGCAACAGCTTATAAGATTCAAATTGCTGATACTGAATCATCGCCACAAGAAAGTGATTGGCAAACAGTTAAAGAATTTACAGATCGACCAAAATCTTTAACAGAAAAAATTGTTTTAGATCAAATTTATAAAGCAAGATATGTACGTTTATATGTTGATTCACATACTTCAGAAGATCCTGATGGTGGTATTGCTTGGAATACGATTTCTATTTATGAATTAGAAGTTTATGGTGGAAATCCTGATGAAAAAATGTCAATGAGTGATGTTTTAAATGAAATTCAAGTAGAAACTCCTCAAGCTGGAGATAAAAAATTAAAAGTTACTTTACCAGAAGTTGAAGGATATACAGTTGAATATAATGGAACTGATTTTGAACAAGTCATTGATGAAGATTTAACAATTTATCAACCAATTAGTGATAAAGATGTTAAAGTATCATTCAAAATTACAGATAATGATACAAATGATTATAAATTCAAAGAAATTGCTGTTACAGTTCCAGGAAGTGAAAAAAATGATGAAAATGCTAATAAAGCACCAAATGTTTTACCAGAATTAGCTGAATGGAATGGTGGGCATGGAAATTATACAGTTTCTAAAAATGCAAGAATTGTTTATAAAGATAGTTCACTTCAAAAAACAGCAGAAGCACTTGCTAATGACTATGAAGATATTACTGGAAAAAGTATTGCTGTTGTAAAAGGTGAAAGTAAAGCAGGGGATATCACTTTAGCTCTTACAAAAGATAAATCGTTAGGTTTACAAGATGAAGGATATTTAATGGATATTGATGATTCAATCAATATTAAAGCTGAAACAACAACAGGGGCTTATTGGGCAACCAGAACGATTTTACAAAGTATTAAACAATCAGGAAATGTTCCTTGTGGGACAACAAGAGATTATCCACTTTATAAAGTAAGAAGTTTTATTTTAGATGTTGGACGTAAAACATTTACAATGGATTATTTAAAACAAATCGTTAAACAAATGTCATGGTATAAAATGAACGATTTCCAAGTTCACTTAAATGATAACTTGATTTCAATTGAAAGTTTAGCTGATCCAATGACAGGTTATTCAGCATTTAGATTAGAATCAGATGTTAAAAAAGGTGGAAACAATGGTTTAAATCAACAAGATTTAACAAGTACAGATTTATTCTATACAAAAGAAGAATTTAAAAACTTTATTAAAGATTCAAGAGATTATGGTGTAGGTATTGTTCCTGAAATCGATACACCAGCTCACTCATTAGCGCTTACTAAAGTAAGACCTGATTTAAGACATGGAACAAATGGGCGTGAAAATGACCATTTAGCCTTAAGAGACAAATATGATGAATCATTAGAATTTGTACAAAGTATCTTTGATGAATACATGAAAACAAGTGATCCTGTTTTCGATGAACAAACAACAGTCCATGTTGGTGCGGATGAATATAATGCAGATAAAGAAGCTTATCGTCGATTCTCAGATGATATGTTGAAATATGTACAAGATTCAGGAAGAACTGCACGTATTTGGGGAAGTTTAACTCAATGTTCAGGAAAGACACCTGTAAGAAGTAAAGATGTTCAAATGAACTTATGGAACTTTGGTTATGCGAATATGGATCAAATGTATGAACAAGGTTATGATTTAATTAACTGTAATGATAGTCATTATTATATTGTTCCTAATGCTGGATATTACTATGATTATTTAAATAACAATATTTTATATAATCAAGCTATCAACTCTATTAGTGGTGTCACAATTCCTGCTGGTGATGAACAAATGTTAGGTGGCGCTATTGCTGTATGGAATGATATGACAGACTATTTAGAAAATGGTATTAGTGAATATGATGTTTATGATCGTCTTCAAAATGCAATTCCATTATTTGGTGCTAAATTATGGGGTAAAGGAGATAAAACATTAGATCAAGCTAATAGTTTAAGAACAACAATAGGGGATGCTCCAGGTACAAACTTTGGTTATGAAACAGCTAAAGATGAAAATGGTGTCATTGCTCATTATGATTTAGATAATCTTGATCAATTAAAAGATCATGAAAATGTTGAACTTGCTTCATTAGATAGTCATGATGCATTACACTTATTAGGAGATACAAGTTATGCAACAACTTCATTTGAAACAGCTGGTTTAAATAATGATTTACGTGTAAAAGTTAAACGTGAATCTTCAAGTGAAGAAGAACAAATTTTATTTGAAAGTAATTATGGTTCAATTAAAGCTGTTCAAAAAGAAACAGGAAAAGTTGGATTAAGTAGAGAAAATCATGATTATTCATTTAATTATGAATTACCAGTAAATCAATGGGTTGAATTAGAATTTAAAAATAGAAAAGAAGTTATTGATTTATATATCAATGGTCAACTTGTAGATACACTTGGTGATGATGAACAAGTAAGTGGTAGACCATTAAAAGCAACAATGATGATTCCTTTTGAAAGAATTGGAAGTAAAGAACATGCCTTTAAAGGATATGTTGATGATATTCGTTTAGGTTCAGAAAAATCATTTGCTTCAACAATGGAATTAGATTATTTAGTAACAAGTGCAAGTCATATTGCAGATGAATCACAAAATAAACAATTACAAGAAAAATTAAAAGAAGCAAAAGCAATTTTAAAAGAATATGATCCAAATGAACAAACAATTACAACTCTTACAAATGAAATCAAAGAATTAGTAAATGGCATTGATTACAAAAAAGCAAATTATACAAGAGTAGATTATTATTTAAATTCTATTCCAGAAGATCTATCTATCTATACAGAAGATTCTGTTAAAAACTTACAATTTGTTATTGATATGATTCAAAGAGATTTACCAAAATCAATGCAAGAAACAGTAGATCAATATGAAGTAGAACTTACAAAAGCTCTTGCAAAATTAAAATTAAAATCACAAGTTAATGTTAATTATATTGATAACAGTAAGCTTACTGCTACTGCTTCATCATATCAACATGATGGATCAGATCCTAAAAATGTTTTAGATGATAATCCATCTACAATGTGGCATAGTGATTGGAATTTATCAACACCTCATTGGATTGCTTTTGAAAATAAAGAAGAAATGAGTGTTAATGGATTAACATATGTACCACGTCAAACTGGTAAAAATGGAAATGTTACAAAATATCGTATTGAAATAAGTGATGATGGTGTTAACTGGCAAACAGTTAAAGAAGGTAACTTATCAAGTGATTCATCTACAAAAGTAATTGAATTTGATACAGTAAAAACAAAACATCTTCGCTTGTACTATGTAGAAGCTGTTAATAATAACGGAAGTGCTGCTGAAATCAAATTACATCGTGCAGATGTACCAGCAGATGTTGATGGTTTAAAAGAAATTATTACTAAAGCAAAAGCAATTGATGATATTGGATATTTATCTTCATCATGGAATCATTTACAAGATATGATCAAAACTGCAGAAGATTTAGTTAATGCAGAAGCTCCTGATGCTAATGAAATTGAAATCATGAAACGTCAATTAACAGATGCAATGGTAAAACTTGTATTATCTGTTGATAATGAACAATTAAAATCATTAATGAATGATTTATCAGATCTTGATCAAAAAGATTATACAAAAGATTCATGGAAACAATTACAAGATGTACTTAAAGAAGCACAAGATGTTGTAAATAATCATGATGCTACAAAAGAAGAAATCAATGATATGTATCAAAGATTATTAGATGCATATGATGGACTTGTTACACTTAATGATAAATCTGGATTAACTGATTTGATTAGTAAAGCTGATCAACTTCAAGAAAAAGATTATACAAAAGAATCTTGGAAACAAATGGTAGAAGAATTAACAAAAGCAAAAGAAGTATCTGCTAAAGAAGATGCTACAAAAGAAGAAATTAATGAAGCTATTTCTAATCTTGAAAAAGCTATGAATAACCTTAAAAAAGTAGATTCATCTACTAAAGATGATAATACTTCAAAAGGTGATCAAGTCATTACTTCTACTGATAAAAATGATAAAAAACCAAACCAATCTTCAACTGCTAAAACAGGTGATGAAACAAATATTGTTATGTTTGTATTAATGGCTATCATGTCATGGTTAGGTATCAAAAAGGTTAAAAAAGAAGAATTATAATAAATAATACCACTACAATTTGTAGTGGTATTATTTTGTCTAGACAAATTTCTTATAACCCCTTGCATAGACAAGCTTGATATGATAGAATACTAGATGTAAATACGGATTGTTACTTTAAGTAGGCAAGACCAAATAACTTACGCTTTTTAAGTGTATCTTATTTGGTCTTTATTTTTTGGTTTGTATTTGCAAATTAAAATTACATTATTCATTTAAAGGAGCAGTAATGTAAATAAGAAAGGAAGAAGAATATGAAAGAAAAGGCAAAGAAAATTATTTCTTTAGTACTTGCATTTTTGATGTCAATTGGGTGTATTCACTCTTATCCAATCGTAAGTGCTTTAGAAAAAGACTATGAAATCTATCCAAATCCTCATATGATGGAATATCAAGATGGTTCATTTGATATGACATCTACTGTCAATGTTGTCTATGAAGATGGTATTGATAAATATACAAAGGATAGAATGAATGAAGTATTAGCTATTAAAAATATAAAAGCAAGTACTTCTGAAGAAGTAAAAGAAGACCAAACAAACATTTTAGTAGGTATTAAAGATTCAAACCAATATGTTGATCAATATGTTGGTGAACATTATTCAGTAAAAACAACCCAATTATTTGATCAATTAGATTCATACTTATTAAAAGTTGATAATGGAACAATTACAGTATTAGGTAAAGATACAGATGCGGCTTTTTATGGTCTTACAAGTTTGTATCATATCTTTAAACAATTAGACGGAACAAATATCCGTAATTTTACAATGGAAGATTATGCTAATGTTGCTAGTCGTGGATTTATTGAAGGTTATTATGGAAATCCATGGTCTACTACGGATCGTATGAAATTAATGGAATGGGGAGGATACTACAAGTTAAATTCTTATTTCTATGCTCCTAAAGATGATCCTAAACATAACTCTAAATGGCGTGAACTTTATACAGATGAAGAAATTGAAACGAAGATCAAACCGCTTGCTGAAGCAGGAAATAAATCAAAATGTCGTTTTGTATTTGCGTTACATCCATATATGTATAATGCAATTAGATATAATAGTGAAGAAAACTATCAAGCTGACTTAAAAGTATTACAAGCTAAATTTGAACAAGTTATTAAAGCAGGTGTACGTCAAATTGCTATTTTAGCAGATGATGCTGGAAATGTTGGTGGTGCTAACTATACAAAAACATTAACTGATATGACAGCATGGATAAAAGAAATGCAAAAAACATACCCTGATTTAAAATTATCATTACCATTCGTTACACAAGAATATATGTATTATGGAGAAAGCTATTATCGAAATTTCCCAGCAAATATTCAAATCGTTATGACTGGTGGTAGAGTATGGGGAGAAGTTACAAATAACTTCACAGCAACTTTTACAAATAACGCTGGGCGTGGACCTTATATGTGGATCAACTGGCCATGTACAGATAACTCTAAAAAACACTTAATTATGGGTGGATATACAACATTTTTACACCCTGGCGTAGATCCAAATAAAATTCAAGGAATTGTTTTAAATCCAATGCAACAATCTGAGCCAAGTAAAGTTGCAATTTTTGGGAATGCATGTTATTCATGGAATATCTGGCAAAGCGAAGAAGAAGCACAAAAATGTTGGAATGCTTCATTTAAATATGTTGATCATAACAGTGCTATTGAAACTCAAGCATCAGCTGCTTTAAGAGAACTTTCAAAACATATGATCAATCAAAATATGGATAGCCGTGTTACTGCATTACAAGAATCAGTAGATTTAAAAGATCGTTTAACAAGCTTCAAAGAAGCTATTGCTAATGGGACAACAATTAGTGATGAACAATTTGAAGATTTAATCAACGAATTTACAATCTTGAAAAATGCGAGTGCAACATATAGAGCACAAGCAGGTGATACAAGAGTAAAAGATCAAATTGTTTATTGGTTAAACTGCTGGGATGATACAACAGATGCAGCAATTAATTATATTAAAGCTGTTAAAGCAGTACAAGATGAAGAAGCAAATGATAAGATTTGGGATCTATATGCTGCAGGACAAGCTGCTTTTGAAAAATCAAAAACATATGGGTTCAATTATGTTGATCATTTAGAATATGCTGAAGTAGGGGTACAACATATTGTGCCATTTATCAAAGCAATGGATTCTTATTTGTCTACTATTGCTTCTACAATTGTAAATCCAAATAAACAAGTTACTAAATTTATTACAAATCGTAATGATACACCAACAGGTAATACTGATTATGTATTTGATAATAAAGCTAATACTGAAATTGTTTATAAAACTCCAAATACAATCAGTAAAGGAACTTATGTAGGAGTTAGTTATTCAAAAGCAATCGATATTGACAAAGTAACTTTTAGATTAGGAACTAACTCAAATCCAAAAGATACTTTCTCTAAAGCTAAAGTACAATATACAACAGATGGTAAAAAATGGGTTGATTTAGATGATCAAGAATATACCTTACCAAATGATGTAGCATTAACGGATTTAAATTTAAAAGCTGTTAAGGGTATTCGTATGATTGCTACAGAAGATAAGTCTAATACTTGGTTAGGTGTTAGAGATATTGCAGTTAATGTGGATGAAACAGTAACTGAAGAAGACCCAGGTACATTATCAATTGATAAGTTAACACTTAAAGGTGGTTCTTTAAATAATTTATTAGATGATAGTGATGCTACTTATGCGCATTTTGCAGAAAGCCCTTATAAAGGTGGAGACATTAAAGATTATTTACCAGTTGATGCAAGTATTACATTAACTTTCAAAAAAGCAAAAACATTAGGTACAATTTGTTTTGCACAAGATGCAGGAACAGACAAATCAACAAAATATGTTATTGAATATACAACTGATGGACAAAACTGGACAGCATTAAAAGAATATAATGGTGATGCTTCAGTTGAATTAGATGTATCAAGTCAAAATATTAAAGCTAAGGCAATTCGTATTAGAAACTTAGAATTAAATTTACAAAGTGATACAGCTGGATATTGGTGGAAAGTCAATACATTTAAAATGACTGATCCAGGACAAATCAATGCAACATTTATGTATACAGATACATGGAAAATTTATCAAGGAACAGTTGCTAATTTAACAGATGGTGATAGTTCAACAGCATTAGATTTTAATACACAACCAGATAATACAACAAGAAAAGATGATTATATTGGTTGGGATTTAGGTAAAGAAACAGCTATTGGTAAAATTTATGCAGTTATCGGTGGAGATCGTAGTGCTGGTGATAAATGGGAAAAATATAGCTTACAATATTCTAATGATAATCAAAACTGGACAACTTATAAAACTTATCAAGGTTTAGCTAGTGGTAAAGATACAGTTGAAGAAAACTTCTATGGTTTAAAAGCTCGTTATGTACGTTTGGTTAATGAAGAAGATAAAGCTGTATGGGTTATTTTCTCTGAATTTTCTGTAAAAGCTTATAATCCAGATGAAGATTTCAATAATACTAATGTTTATACAAATACAGATTATAGATTAGCTTCACAAAGTGAAGAAGCACTTACAGAATTAATTTATAATCAAGAAATCACTTTAGAAAAAGGTCAATACGTAGGTGTTGATTTATCAAGAATTAAAGATTTAAGCGCATTAAATATTGATTATGAAAATGGTCAAGGATTAACTTTACAAGTTTCAAAAAATGCAGTTGAATGGACAACTGTAACTGGTCAAGAAAAAGAATTACCAGATGGAAGATATGTAAGATTAATCAATAAAACAGATAAAGCTATCAAATTAACAATTAATCATTTTGAAGTACATTCAAATGAAATTACAGCTCCATATTTATATGAAACAACAATGACTATTAACCCTTCATGGGGTGTTGGTGAAGATACTAGAAATAATGGTGCAGCATTTGATGGTAATATCGATACAACAACAGAATTTGGTGACTTACCTCAAAAAGGACAATATATTATTTATGATTTAGGACAAGAAAGAACAATTTCTAAAATTCAAATGTATTGTCAAGATAGTGCCGTTAACTATATTAGAGATGCTGATATTTTAGTATCTGATGATTTAGAAAATTGGACAAAAGTTGTTACTATTGGAGATGGTGTTGAAAATACTGATGATGCAGGGGTTAAATGTATTGATTCAGATGCCGGATATACAGCATCTAGCACATATCCAAATAAAGTATATGTAGAAGGAACTGCTAATAATGTTAAAGCACGTTATTTAAAAATCTTAATGACTGCAACAAATAATAATAGAGCAGTTGTCTTTAATGAAATTGTATTAAATGATGGAGAATATGTACCAGTTTCAAATGATCCAACATATACTTCTTCAACAGTAGAAGCAAATGGATTTATTCCTCAATATATGTTTGATGGAGATTTATCTACAGCATATAAACCAGGTTCTACAAAAGCTGGAAGCATTACTTATACATTATCAAGTGATTTAGATGTTAAGAAAATGCATATTATTCAAAAAGGTGAAATTTCAAATGCAAGAGTTTCAGTTCTTGTAGATGATGTTAATGGAAAGAAATGGGTTCAAGTTGGAACTCTTAGAAAATCATTAAATGAATTCTATATGCCAGAAGGAAATGTTTATGAATTAAAAATTTCATGGGATGAAAATCAAATTCCAACAATTTCAGAAGTTATTATGTTAAATGAAGATGAATATGCTTCAACAGCAGCAAATGATTTACAAAGTTATATTGATTCTTTAGATGTTAAAGAAAATAAATATACAGCAGATTCTTATAAAGAATTTGAAACAGCATTAAAAAAAGCTCAAAAGGTTTTAGATAAACAATATGGTGAATTAGATGCTGTTACAAATGCAAAATCTGAATTAGGGGTTGCTTATGCAAATCTTGTTAAACGTGGAGATATTCAAAACGTTAAAGATGAACTTGATGCAATCAGTCAATTAAAAGAAAATGATTATACAAGTGAAACATGGACAGTTTTACAAAATCAAGTGAAACTTGCTCAAGATTTAATTAAAAAAGATGAAGCAACAATTACAGAAAAAGAAGTTATTGATATGGTAGAAGCTTTACAAAAAGCAAAAGCTCAATTAGTAACAAAAGCATCAGTAAGTAAGAAAGCTTTAAAAGATTATATTGAATCAAACGAATTAGATAAGTTAGATACTAATAAATATTTAACAACTACAGCTGATCCATTTAAAGAAGCATTAAAGAGCAATAACGATAACAATGACTGGCTTGGTTATAACCGCCTGTTTGAGTCAAATATCCGCAAGACAAGTATCTGATCAGACAATGTGAAACAGTTAAAGAAGCCGGAAAAGTTTCTGTTCATGGAGGAATTAAATTTATGAAAAAAGACGATATGCTGGAAATTACCATAGAGGATATCAGCTCAGACGGTTCCGGCGTGGGAAAAGCAGATGGATTTGCACTTTTTGTCAAAGACACGATCCCGGGCGATCAGG
>UQVG01000043.1 GCA_900544435.1 uncultured Erysipelotrichaceae bacterium
TATCAAGATCAAGCTAACAGTCAAGAAGCAACTAAAAAAGAAAAAGCACGTTATAATCAAATAAGAAAAAAACTTGATTTTTCATGGACTCCTACTTTGAAGTTAGTAGATAATGGGAAATTTGTTGATCAATATACATTTTTAGATGAAGACTATTATTCATTAACAGCTAAAAAACAAAAAGAAAAAAAACAAGATTATATTGATAAACTTTCATCTTGGTTAGATCAAATATACCAAGATTAAAAGAAAGGATTGATAAGAATATGAAAAAATGTCCAAAATGTCATAAAAATATACCAAGTAATGCAAAGGTATGTCCTTATTGTGGGACACCCCAATCTGGCTATCAACCAATGAAACGTACTCCAAAAAGAAAGTTTGCTTTTATTTATCCTATTTTAATAATTGCATTTATTTTATTACCAATGGGAGTTACTTTCTTTACTTTTGATGCTTTAACTGATAGCGGAGTTAATCAAACAGCAACATTAAAAACATATGAAAAATCAAATCATGAAGCAGTTGTTTATCAATATGATTCACTAAAAGAATTCTCAAAAAATGTTAAGAATAGTAAAAAATATGTTAATAAAATCAATAACATTGAAGCATCTTTAGAAAAAATAGTAGGAAAAGAAAATATTGATCAAGAATATTCATTTCAAATAACAGATAATAATAATCTTTATGTGTCTGTTCAATATGATATTTCATTAGATAAACAAAATACTATGAATATTTCTTATGATTATGATTTATCAAAACAAAATCAATTACAATTTGAATATCATTTAAATAATGTTCAACAATTAGATGATGGATATCAACAATTAAATCAACAAGCTAAAAAAATGAATCAAATTATTACAATATTCAATGGAAAAGATAACCAAGAATTGATTCAAAAAACATTAGCAGATTTAAAAAATAGTGAAGAAGAATTAACTAAAGAAACC
The DNA here is from genome assembly GCA_900544435.1 of uncultured Erysipelotrichaceae bacterium. GTDB lineage: Bacteria > Bacillota_I > Bacilli_A > Erysipelotrichales > Coprobacillaceae > Faecalibacillus. The sequence goes on from UQVG01000043.1 coordinate 960, forward strand.
CTTTCTCATTATGGAAAAGGAATGACACAATCAAAAGGAAATAATCAATCTTCAATAAGAGTATTTAATTATAAAGATACATATCGCTTAAAATTATCTTATGATACGAAGTTAAAAATAGAAAAATTTATATAAAGCCAAGAAATTGGCTTTTTCTTTTTATGTAAAACAAGTATAATAGGGATAATTATAGGGAAAAAAGTAGGTGAATCGATGAGAAAAATTGCAGTTTTGACCTCAGGAGGAGATTCTCCAGGAATGAATGGTGCGATTCGTGCAATCGTGCGAGTAGGAATAAAAAGAGGTTTTGAAGTTTATGGTATCTATGAAGGATATAAAGGATTGGTAGCCGGAAATATTAAAAAATTAGGGTATAGTGATGTTTCTGAAATACTATCAAAAGGGGGAACTATTTTAGAATCTTCAAGATTACCATCATTTAAAGAAGATGAAGTTCAAGAAAAAGCTATCTGGCAGCTTAAACAAAGAAATATAGATGGACTTGTAGTAATTGGTGGAGATGGAAGTTATAAAGGTGCTTTAGCGCTTTGTCAAAAAGGAATTGATTGTATTGCAATTCCTGGAACAATTGATAATGATATTAATGGTACGGATGAAACGATAGGATTTCATACAGCACTTTACAATATTATCGATGCTGTTAATAAATTAAGAGATACTTCTAGTTCACATCATCGTTGTTTTGTTGTTGAAGTTATGGGAAATCATGCCGACAATCTCGCTATTTATTCAGCAATTGCTTGTGGTAGTGAAATTGTTATTACAGATAAAACAGGTTATGATGAAAATAAAATTATTGAAGAGCTTAAAATATGCGAACAAGAATATCATAAAAAGCATGCTATTATTATTGTAAGTGAAAAAATATTAGATGTTGAAAAGCTAGCAAATCGTATCAGTGAAGAAACAGGGTATTCAGGAAGATCAATTATTTTGGGACATATTCAAAGGGGTGGATCTCCAGTTCCTGAAGATCGTATTTTAGCTTCTAAAATGGCAGAAGAAGCAATTTGTTTACTAGAAAAAAGAAAAAGTGGTTTATGTATTTGTATGAAAGATAATCAAATTGTTTCTAAAAATATAGAAGAAGCTTTGATTGAAAAAAATGAAAATCATGATCGTTTATATCAGTTATTTTTAGATTTAGCTTAAGGAGTCATATATGAAAAAAATATTATTTAGTGATATCGATGGAACAATTGCTAAAGACAATTTACCCATTACTTATAAAGATCAAGATGCTGTAAAAAAATTAAGAGCTCAAGGTCATTATTTTTCATTTTGTACAGGAAGAAATATTCAAGAAACAAAACTTGTAACTCCACATTTTGAATATGATTATTTAGTCTTAAATAATGGAGCAATGATTGTTGATCAAAATGATCAAGTTCTCTATCGCAAACAAATAAAAAATGAGATTGCAAAAGAAATATTAAAAGAGAGTTATCAAAAATATTCTTATTTAAATTACACATTTTTTGATGGTCAACAAACTTATGGATATATAGATCAAAAAACATGTATTCTAACAGAAAATGGTTATCAAGAAATAGAAGGTGATTTTTTAGAAATATTAGATCATACTCAAGATGATATTGATATTGTATGTGCTTTTCATCCACAAGAAAAATTAGATGAAATACTTGAAATTCAAAAAAAAGTGAATCAAAAATATCCAGGCATACATGCAACACTTAATGTTGTTTATTTAGATATTACAGTAGATTGTACAAAAGGAAGTGGACTTAAAACGCTTTGCTCGTTATTAAATCAAGAAATGATATCCTATTGTATAGGAGATTCTTATAACGATTTAGATATGTTTGAAAAAGCTGATCATGCTTATACTTTTAATCGTGTAGAAAAACAAATAAAAGAAAAAACAGAAAAACAAGTTGATTATGTTTATGAAGTCATCAATGATATGTTGGAGGGGGAATAACAATGAGTTGGCAAGATAAATTAAGACAAGTTGAACCGTATGTAGCAGGAGAACAACCTAAAATTGTTGATATGATTAAGTTGAATACAAATGAAAATCCATATGGTCCAAGTGAAAAAATAAAAGAGGTTTTAAAAAATATCGATATTGAAAAATTAAAACTTTATCCAAATAGTGATGGAGAAGAATTAAGACATGCTTTAGCTAAGTATCATGGTTTAAAAGATGAACAAGTTTTTTTAGGAAATGGTTCAGATGAAGTTTTAGCACTTACATTCTTAACATTTTTTAATGGAAGTGATCCAGTATTATTTCCAAATATCTCTTATTCATTTTATCCAGTTTATTGTGATCTTTATCAAATGAATTATAAAGAGATTGTTTTAGATCAAGAGTTTAAAATGCATGTTGATGATTTTAAACAACCAAATTCAGGAATTATTTTTCCTAATCCTAATGCACCAACAGGATTACTTGTTTCTATAGATTTTATAGAAGAAGTTTTAAAAAGTAATCCAGATAGTATTGTTGTTGTAGATGAAGCTTATATTGATTTTGGAGGACAATCATGTGTGTCACTTATTGATCAATATGAAAATTTAGTGGTTATTCAAACATTCTCTAAATCAAGATCTTTTGCGGGTGCTAGATTAGGAGTGGCTTTAGGAAATAAAGAAGCTATCTCTCATTTATATGATGTAAAAAATTCTTTTAACTCATATCCAATTGATTATATTACACAACAAATTGGACTTGCTTCTGTATTAGATAGTCAAGATATGAAAGAAAAATGTCAAAAAGTCATTCAAACAAGAGAATATACGAAAACTAGACTTAAAACATTAGGATTTGTTGTTCCAGATAGTTATGCAAATTTTGTATTTGTAAAACATCCAAAGATTGATGGTGAAGAATTATTTTTAGCACTTAGAAAAGAAGGCATTATTGTGCGTCATTGGAATAAACCATTGATTGATCAATATTTAAGAATTACAATTGGAACTGATCAACAAATGGAAAGATTCTTTGAATTTTTAGAAAAATATTTAAATCAAAAAGGGCTGTTATGATTTTCATAACAGTTTTTTATAAAAAAAGAAGCTACAGCGATTTGCTATAGCCTTTATTTTTCTTCTGTATGATGTAAATCTTCTTTAATTTGAGTCGTAGAAATTTCAGGAGTTCTTGGTAAATAAATGACTTCTACACCTTCATCTTTTAAATAATCAAATTTACCTTTCCAATCATCTCCAATAACAAAAGTATCGATATGATATTCTTTAATATCTTTGATCTTTTGATCCCAATTTTCTTCAGGAATAACTAAATCTACGAAACGTACAGATTCTAGTAAACCTTTTCTTTGTTCATAAGAGAAATAACATTTTTTATCTTTTTTCAAACGTGTAAATTCATCAGTTGAAACAGCAACAATTAAATAATCACCTAAAGCCTTAGCACGTTTTAATAAATTAATATGTCCATAATGTAATAAATCAAATGTACCATAAGTAATAACTCTTTTCATACCTAACCCTCTTTTACTTTTAATAATACTATTTTCAAAATTAATATCTGCTACTGATTTAGTAAGTTCAGTTTTACGATCACGATTCATTAATGCAGTTACAGCATCATTTGGACTTACTTTTCCATGAACAATAGCATCGACCGTTGCTGTAATCGGCATTTCAACATTATATCTTTTAGAAAGTTGCATTGCAGCAGGTAAAGCATTTAATCCTTCTACGACCATTCCTACTTCTTTAGTAGCATCGTTTACTTTATAGCCTTGACCAATAAGTGTTCCACATTTAAAGTTACGACTATGAATACTTGTTGCTGTAACAATCAAATCTCCAATTCCTGCAAGACCATGGAATGTTTGTTCAAGACAACCCATTGTTGTTCCTAAACGTGTCATTTCTGAAAGACCACGAGTAATAATAGCAGCACGTGTATTATCACCAAAATTTAGACCATGAGCAATTCCTGCAGCTAAAGCGATAATATTCTTTAATGCACCACATAATTCAACACCACGTACATCGACATTTGTATAAACACGCATACATGTTCCTTGGAATAAGTTTTGTACTTTTTCAGCAACTTCTAAATCATCGCAAGCTGAAACAATTGTTGATGGCATATCTTTAACAACTTCTTCAGCATGTGTAGGACCAGATAAAGCAACAATTTTAGTTTGATTTCCTAAAACGTCTCTAATGATTTCTGACATAGTATAAAGACTATCGCTTTCTACTCCTTTTGCTAAATCAATTAAAATCTGATCTTGAATGTAATCTTTAGCAGTTTCCATTGTACTTCTCATAAAGACAGAAGGAACTGCAACAACTAAATACTCACTATTACATACTTCTTTAATATCTGTTGTAAATCCCATATCATCAGGAATTTCTAATTCAGGTAATTTTGGATGACTACGATTTTTTTTAATATATTCGATTTCTTGAGGTAATGCAGACCATACCATCACGGAATGATGACGATTGCATAACACTCTTGCTACAGCCATACCCCATGTACCTGCGCCTAAAACACCAACTTTATACATGATAAATAACCTCCTATTTTTTGATGTATTTCATTTTTTCATCTTTTATAAAAACTAAATGATGATCATTTGATTCATTTTCACTAAAATGATAATCATCAATGACTACTTCTTTAATACTTTCTATATCTTCAAGATGATGTTGAATTAAATAATTTAACATCATTCCTCTTGCTTTTTTTAAATACACAGCATTTCTTTTTAAAGTATGCCCGTTTCTTATCACAAAATCAAGTTGAATGATTGGAAGATCAATCATTTTTTCATATTCCTTTGTACTTAAAGAAATAATAACATCTTCATCTTTTAAATAATCATTTACTTCTTTTTGCCAATAAGAATATAAGTTTAAACCATTAAGTTTATGTTTCATTTCTAAACGATGATAATTTACAGCATCATTATAACGTAAAATACCATAAAGTGGGGAATTAATTAGAAGATGTTTCTTTAAATATTCCCATTCCTTTGATTGATAATTCTTTAAATCAAGTTGTTTAAAAACAACTCCATTAAATAAATTTAAAGCAGCAAATGTTTCATCATTATGAAAATAATCATAAATCAATGAAGATTGTTTAAAAGATATCTTCATGAAATCATGAATTTGATTGATATCTAATTCTTTTAATTGTTTTCTTAAAGATTCTGCTTTATTAAAAAACAAAGGTGTTTGTTTTTCAATAGGAAAATGCTTTTCTTTTAAACTTTTTGCATCAGCAATTATGATTTTCATAGACTTCACCATATCCATTATATATTAAAATAAAAAATTATGATATACTACATTCGGTGATAAAAATGAATACAACAATTATAGATAAGATATTAATTCATATGCTAGATATGGAACATAGTCAAATTATTTATTCTGATCAATTTATTGATTTAATAGAAGGAACAACAGAATATTATGATAAAAAAATAGAAAAATGTTTAACAAATACAACAATTAAAGAACTTGTTGTAGGAAGTGAACATCATCTATTACAAGCAGCAAGAAATATGATCATTGATGATGAACAATTTATTGATGAATCTAAAAAAATTGCTCAAGATTTATTTGCTGTCAGTAAATATGTTGAAGAAATGCCTAATAGTAACTTGATGTTTGTTGAATGTAAAGTAGATGGGGAAAAGATGATTCTCATCATGAAATTAAATTATAAAGTGACACCTATTTCTGTTGTGGAAGAAGTAGATGGAAAGAGATTTATTAAATTTGTAAACAGACAAAGTCTTCCTCCTAAAACTTCAGCTGTGGAAGAAGCTATTATTATCAATGTTGATCAAAGTACAATTTCTTTAATTGAAAAAAGATTTCAAATAGATGGTAAACCAGGATATTACTTAAATGATCAATATATTAAAGGTGAACCTAAATTAACTGATAAACAAAAAATGAGTATTGTCAATAAAGTTGTTAAAAAAGTTGATAGTGAATATAACGTTTTTGAAGGTGATCCTACAGCTATGGTCAAAAAAGAAATGATTGATTTAGTAATGGAACATTTACCATTAAAACCAATGGAAATTGCTAAAAAAGTAATGGGTGATGATTATAATGCAAAGGAAGAAGTTGAAACAATCATGAGAGATCTAGGCATTGAAGAAGATGATGAAATTGTCAATGTACCACTTTCATTAGATCGTATGTCAAGATGTAAACTTGTTTTGGATGATGATCGTATTATTGAATTGAATGTTGAAGATTATTTAAATCATGAAAACATTACAACTGAAACAGATATGTCAGGATATTCAACAATTACTTTAAATAATATCAAGGATATTAAGATTAAATAAAGACAAGAAGTTTTCTTTATGATAGAATAAACAAGCATATAATGAAAGGAAATAGATAAATGAGTAAAGTAATTAAATTAGGTAATTATAAAGGTATTGAATTTAAAGTAGAAAAAGTACCTGTATCAAATGAAGAAGTAGAACAACAAATTCAAATGATTTTAGCTCAATCAAGACAAACTGAAGAAAAAGCAGGAGATACTGTTGAAAATGGTGATATTGCTACAATCGATTTCGTTGGTTTAAAAGATGATGTTGCTTTTGAAGGTGGAACAGGAAATGATTATGATTTAGAAATTGGTTCAGGATCATTTATTCCAGGATTTGAAGAACAAATGATTGGAATGAAAGTAAATGAAACAAGAGATTTAAATTTAACTTTCCCAGAAAATTACCAAGCTGAAGATTTAGCAGGACAAGATGTTGTTTTTAAAGTAACAGTTAAAAAATTATCTGTAAAAAAAGATGCTGAATTAAATGATGCTTTTGTTGAAGGTTTAGGTGTACCTGAAATTAAAACAGTTGAAGATTTAAAAGCTTATATTAATGAAGGTTTACAACAACAACATGATCAACAATATGAAGCTCAAAAAGAAAATACAATTTTTGATGCATTTATGGCAGATAGTGAAGTTGAATTAGATGATGATGCTATTGATGAAGCTTTAGATAGACAAATGTCTTATATGGCTAACCAAATGATGGCTCAAGGTATTCAATTAGATCAATACTTACAAATGACAGGTATGGATGAAGAAAAATTAAGAGAACAAATGAGACCATCAGCTACTCAACAAGCTAAGTTAGAAGCTTTAATTGATGAAATTATTGCTGTTGAAAAAATCGTTGTTACTGAAGAAGTTTTAGATGAACAATTAAATATGGTTGGACAAGCTAATCAAATGACTAAAGAACAAGTTTTAGAAAAGATTGATTTAGAAGGATTCAAAAGAGATTTATCTCGTATGCAAGCAAGTCGTATTATTGTAAATAATGCAGTTGAAAAATAATGAAAATTCCACGATATAGTGGAGTTTTTTTATTATAGTGTATAAAAATAATTTTTTCATTGATATTTAGTTTTGTTAATGTAAAATAGGTTGAGTAATTAAAGAAAAAGGGTTAAAATATTTACTTGTATTAAGGGGGTTTCATTTTTTATGAAAATCATTGTTTTGGGAGCCGGTAAAGTCGGAAAAACACTTATCAAACATATGGCAAATGAAGATCATGATATTATTGTTGTTGATCAAAATGCAACTAAAGTAGAAGAAGTTGTAAACCAATATGATGTTATAGGTGTTGTAGGTAATGGTGGTTCATATGATATTTTAATGGAAGCAGGAGCTGAAGATGCTAACCTTATTATTTGTGTAACTGCTTCAGATGAATTAAATATATTAGCAGGATTAATGGCTAAAAAGATGGGGACAAGACATACAATTGCACGTGTTAGAAATCCTGATTATTCATCACAACGTGATTTTATGAGAAATCAATTAGGTTTTTCAATGATCGTTAATCCTGAACTTGAAGCTGCAAGTGAAATTCGTCGAGTTTTATCATTTCCTTCAGCTGTTAAAGTAGACACTTTTTCAAGAGGAAAAGTAGAACTTGCTGAATTTTTTGTTGAAGATCATAGTCGTTTAAATGGAGTAGAATTAAATCAATTACATAAAATTACAAAGACAAATATTTTAGTATGTGCTGTAAGTCATAATGAAGATGTGATTATTCCAGATGGAAATTATACTATTAAACCTGGTGATCACTTATATATTACAGGAACACATCGTGATTTATCAAAATTCTGTTTGGATATTGGTGTTATTACAAGTCGTATTAAAAATGTCATCATTATTGGTGGAGGAAAAATTGCATATTATTTATCTAAACAATTATCTACTCAAGGAATTAAAGTTAAGATTATTGAAAAAGATGAAAATCGTTGCCAAGTTTTAGCTGAAAAATTACCATATGTGACAATTATTCATGGTGATGGTAGTGATGATGAATTATTAAATGAAGAAGGTATTGAAAATACAGATGCTGTTTTAGCACTTACTGGATTAGATGAAGAAAATATTGTTTTATCACTATCAGCAAAGAGTCTTTACCATAAAAAGACAATTGCGAAAGTGACAAGAATGAACTATACGGGATTATCTGATGTTTTAAAGGTAGATAGTATTGTAGCACCAAAGAAAATTGTTGCTAGTCAAATTATTAGATATGTACGTGCTAAGATGAATAAAGATCATGATTCATCAGTTAAAACACTTTATAAAATTGTTGATGGTGAAGTAGAAGCTGTTGAATTTAAAGTAACAGAACATTTTAAATTTTTACATAAAACAATAAATGAAATGAGAATTAAGGAACATGTTTTAGTAGCAGCGATTATTAGAGAAAATGAAGTAATTGTTCCAAAAGGAAATACAACAATGGAATTAAATGATTACGTAATTATTGTTTCTCGTGGAGAAATCATGAAATCATTAAATGATATGTTGAGGGATTAGTTATGAATAGAAGAATGATTGTATTTGCGATAGGTAAACTCTTATCAATGACAGGATTACTTTTATTTATTCCTGTTTTAATTTCTTTTATCTATCATGAAAGTCAAGGTGTATATTTTGGAATTGTTGGTTTAGTTTTACTTATACTTGGAACACTTGTTTCAAAAAAAGCACCAAAAAAGAAAAATATTTATGCAAGAGAAGGTTTTGTCATTGTTGCATTAAGTTGGATTTTAGTTTCTGCTTTTTCAGCAATTCCTTATGTTTTATCAGGTGAAATTCCTCGTTATATTGATGCCTTTTTTGAAATGGTTTCAGGATTTACAACAACAGGATCATCTATTCTTACAAATATTGAAGCGATGAGTCATACAGGATTATTTTGGCGTAGTTTTACTCATTGGATTGGTGGAATGGGAATTTTAGTTTTTGTTATTGCTTTTATTCCAATTGCTTCAGGAAGATCTATGCATATTTTAAAAGCTGAAGTTCCAGGACCGGTTGTTGGAAAACTTGTTTCTAAAGTACGTGCAACAGCGAGAATTCTTTATTTTATTTATGCAGCATTAACAGTCATAGAAATTATTTTGTTATTACTTGGTGGAATGCCTGTATTTGATAGTATTTTAAATGCTTTTGGAACGGCAGGTACAGGTGGTTTTGCAATCAAAAATGCCAGTATTGCGGCTTATCATAATGCTTATTATGATGTTGTTATTACTATTTTTATGATTTTATTTGGAATCAACTTTAACTTATTCTATTTTATTTTAATTGGTAAAGTAAAAGATGCTTTACGCAGTGAAGAACTTCATTATTATTTAGGAATTATAGCATTATGTATTCTTGTCATTACATGTAACGTTTTACCAATGTATAAAAATATTTTAGAAGCTTTACGTTATGCAAGTTTTACAGTAGGTTCAACAATTACAACAACAGGATTTGTAGTTGTTGATTATGGAAAGTGGCCACTTTTATCACAAATGATTATTCTTGTTTTAACATTTGTAGGAGCAAGTTCTGGTTCTACAGGTGGAGGTATCAAGATTTCAAGAATTGTCATGTATTTTAAAAGTGCACGTAAAGAATTAAGAAAAGCACTTCATCCGCATAGTGTACAAACTGTTGAGTTTGAAAATCAAGCAGTGGATAGTAATGTGATTAGTTCAATGCAAGGATATTTAGTGATTTATTTAATAATCTTTGTTGTTTCTTTGCTTATTTTATCATGTTATAAAATTGATTTTACCAGTGCTTTTTCAGCCGTAGCAACATGTTTAAATAATGTTGGTCCAGGTATGAATATTGTTGGTCCAGTAGGAAATTTCTCATCTTTATCAGATGTATCAAAACTTGTCTTATCTTTTG
>UQVG01000044.1 GCA_900544435.1 uncultured Erysipelotrichaceae bacterium
TCTTCGTGTATAATACAAACCGTATTCAAGGAGGAAAGTAAAATGGATTTTGAAAAAGTAAAAGAGATCATTGTTGATTCATTAAGTTGTGATGAAAGTCAAGTTACAATGGAAGCAAATTTAAAAGATGATTTAGAAGCTGATTCTTTAGATGCTGTTGAATTAATTATGCAAATTGAAGAAGAATTTGAAGTAGAAATTCCAGATGAAGTTGCTTCTAACATGAAAACTGTTAAAGATATCGTAGATTATATTGAAGCAAACAAATAGTAAAGAAGTGTCGCTGAGGCGACTATATATTTTGTAATAAGCTTTGAACTTCAAAGCTTATTATTTTGCTAGATACTTTGAACTTCAAATAAAAGGAGAATACTATGAAATTAGATTTCATTAAACAAATTATGAGTGAATTTGATCAATCAAATGTCACTAAAATGAAAGTAGAAATAGATGATTTAAAAATAGAATTAGAAAAAGAAAGTGAAAAAGTTGAATATGTAAAACCATTAGAAAAAGAAAATAAAATGGTTGAAGAAGTTAAAACAAAAGAGCCTACAGGTACACCTGTAAAATCACCAATCGTAGGAGTATTTTATATTGCTAGTTCACCTGAAAGTGATCCTTATGTCAAAATAGGGAAAACAGTAAAAAAAGGAGAAACTGTTTGTATTATTGAAGCAATGAAGGTGATGAATGAAATTAAGGCACCATGTGATGGAACGGTTACATCAATTCTTGTAGAAAATGAAGCGCTTGTTGAATATGATCAAGCTTTAATGGTTATTGAAGAAAATGTTTAAAAAGATATTGATTGCTAATCGTGGTGAAATAGCCGTTAGAATTATTCGTTGTTGTAAAGAAATGGGAATTGAAGCCGTTGCTGTTTATTCTTCAGCAGATGCCACTTCTTTACATGTTCAATTAGCAGATGAAGCTTACTGTATTGGACCTGCTAAAAGTAGTGAGAGTTATTTAAATATGGAAAATATTTTATCAGTAGCTACTTTATCAGGATGTGATGCAATCCATCCTGGATTTGGTTATTTATCTGAAAATTCGACGTTTGCCAGACTCGTTGAAAAATGTGGCATGACTTTTATTGGTCCAAGTGGTGATGTGATTGATCAAATGGGAAATAAAAGCGTTGCTCGACAAATGATGATTGAAGCAGGAGTTCCCGTTGTTCCTGGAAGTGATGGCAGTATTGAATCTGTCAGTCAAGGAAAAGAAATTGCTAGAAAGATTGGTTATCCTGTTTTAATTAAAGCTTCTGCCGGTGGTGGTGGAAGAGGTATGAGAAAATGTTTTAAGGAAGAAGAATTTGAAAATGCTTATTTAACAGCTAAAGCGGAGGCAAAGGCTTGTTTTGGTGATGATGATATGTATATGGAAAAATTGATTTTAAATCCTAAACATATTGAGTTTCAAATTTTAGCTGATCATTTTGGTAATGTTATTCATTTAGGAGAAAGAGATTGTTCAATTCAAAGAAGAAACCAAAAGATGATGGAAGAATCTCCAAGTAAAGCTTTAAGTCAAGAGCTTCGAGAAAAGATGGGAAATGATGCTATCAAAGCAGCTAAAAAAGTAGGTTATTTTAATGCAGGAACGATTGAATTTGTTTTAGCACCTGATGGAAAATATTATTTTATTGAAATGAATACACGTATTCAAGTTGAACATCCAGTAACAGAAATGGTAACGGGGGTTGATTTGATTCGTGAACAAATTAGAATAGCTGCACATTTAAAATTGAATTATAAACAAAGTGATATTGAATTAAAGGGACATGCCCTTGAATGTCGTATTAATGCTGAAAATCCTCAAGAAGGTTTTAGACCTTCACCAGGTATTGTTAGCAGTTTACATATTCCAGGAGGTTTTGGGGTACGTATTGATACAACTTTATACCAAGGTTATCAAGTGTCTTCTCATTATGATTCAATGATTGCTAAGGTCATCGTTCATGGAAGAAATCGTATTGAAGCAATTCGTAAAATGCGTAGGGTTTTAAGTGAATTAGTGATTGATGGTATTGATACAAATCAAGAATTACAGTATTTGATTTTACATGAAAGTGATTATGTCAAAGGAAATTTTGATACAAGTTTTATTGAAAAACATTTAGATGAGTTGGTGAATGAAAGATGATGGAACAGCTATTTAAAGAAAGAAAAGAAAAACTTCTTTTATTTAAATCATTAAGAAAAAAAAGAGAAAATGAAAGAAAAGAAGTTCCTGAAGGACTTTATACAAAATGTCCAAAATGTAAAGAATTGATTCTTACAAGTAAACTTAAAAAAAATATGTCAGTTTGTCCTCATTGTGGAAATCATTTAAAGATTACTGCTTATGAAAGATTAGAAATGATTTATGATCAAGGAAAATATAAAGAACTCTATAAAAGTACACAAAGAGTAAATCCTTTAGAATTTCCTGGATATGATGAAAAATTAGAATTTTTACAACAAAAAACAGGTTTAAATGAAGCCGTTGTTGTAGCAAGTGGAAAAATAAATGGGACAAAAGTGATTACTTGTGTGATGGATTCACGTTTTTTAATGGGAAGTATGTCTTCTATTGTAGGTGATAAAATCACGAAAGCTATTGAACATGCAACCAAAAGAAAGTATCCACTCATTATTTTTACAGCTTCAGGAGGCGCTAGAATGCAAGAAGGAATTTATTCCTTAATGCAAATGACAAAAACCTCCGCAGCTCTTGCTAGACATCATCAAGCAGGTTTACTTTATATTTCATATATTACCCATCCAACAACAGGAGGAGTAACAGCTTCATTTGCAAGTTTAGGAGATATTATTATTGGTGAACCTCAAGCATTAATTGGATTTGCAGGAAGACGTGTCATTGAAAGTACGCTTAAACAAAAATTACCGGAGAACTTCCAAACAACGGAGTTTATGGAAGAACAAGGATTTGTTGATTTAATTGTGAAACGTCAAGAAATGCGTTCAACACTTATTAGAATTTTAAAAATGCATGGTAAGGGGGCATAAGGGTGTCTTTAAGTCAAGTAGAAAAAGAAATTGAAAAGTTACAAAAAGAACTTCTTGATTGCAATCAAGAAAGAAAAAAAGAAATCAAAAGTCAAATCAAAAAACATGAAGAATATTATCAACATCTTTCACCTTATGATCATGTTTATCTTGCGAGAAAAAGTACACGATCAAATATTAAAGATTATATCAATCATCTCTTTGATGATTTTATTGAATTACATGGAGATCGTTTAGCAAAAGATGATGGTTCAATTGTTGGAGGTATTGGCTTATTTAATCAACAACCTGTAACAATTATTGGTCATTTAAAAGGAAGAACTTTAGAAGATAATTTAAAATGTAATTTTGGAATGTCTTCACCAGAAGGCTATCGAAAAGCTATGCGTTTAATGAAACAGGCAGAAAAATTTAAACGTCCTATTATTGCTTTTGTCGATACTCCAGGAGCTTATCCAGGAATGGAAGCAGAAATGCATGGAATTGGAGAAGCAATTGCTCGAAATCTTTTAGAGATGTCTCTTTTAAAAGTCCCTATTATTACTATTGTTATTGGTGAGGGAGGTTCTGGAGGAGCTTTGGCTTTAAGTGTAAGTGATCGTTTAGTCATGTTAGAAAATAGTGTTTATTCGATTTTATCTCCTGAAGGATTTGCTTCTATTTTATGGAAAGATCAAGAAGGAAAACGTGTTGAAGAAGCTGCAAGCTTAATGAAATTAACAGCTAAGGATCTTTATGAGCGTCATATTATTGATCATATCATAGATGAAGATTTAAAAGGGGCTACTGTTGAAAGCTATGAAGTTTATCGACAAATAAAAGAATATTTAAATACTAATCTTAAAGAATTACAAAAGTTATCAACATCTCAATTGATTAATAAGCGTTATGAAAAATATAGAAAGATAGGACAAGTATTTTAAAGGTGAAAAAGATGAATGGAATTGAAATTGTTTCTACAGGTTATGCCAAAATTGAAAAGACTTTAGATAATCAACAACTTGAACAAATGGTAGAAACATCTAATGAATGGATCGTTTCACGAACTGGTATTTTAAAAAGACATCTTTCAGATAAATCAAGTGCTTTTCTAGCTATTGAAGCTGCTAAAAAAGCAACTCAAAATCAAGATTTAAGTCAACTTGCTTTAATTATTGTAGCTACGATGACACCAGAAAATAATACGCCAAGTAATGCGTGTCTTGTACAAAAAGCTTTAGGTTTAAATCATCAATCAATGATGTGTTTTGATATCAATGTTGCTTGTAGTGGTTATGTTTATGCTTTAAAAGTTGCTCAAAGCTTGTTAGAGGAAAATCAATATGGACTTGTTATTGGAAGTGAACAATTAAGCTCTATTGTAGATTATCAAGATCGTAATACGTGTATTTTATTTGGAGATGGGGCAGCCGCTACGCTTATTAAAAAAAGTCAAAAGCTTTTTTATAGTTATTTAGATAGTGATGGAAATGAAGAAGTACTATTTTCTAAAAGAAACGATTATTTAAAAATGAAAGGTCAAGATGTTTTTAAATTTGCTATTAAAACAATTCCTTTAAGTATTGATCATGTCTTAAATCAAGCAAAAATGACGTTAAATGATATTGATTATGTGATTTGTCATCAAGCAAATGAAAGAATTATTAAACATGTTTATAAAAAATATCAATGTTCAAGTGAAAAGTTTTATATGAACTTACAAGAATATGGAAATACCTCAGCAGCGAGTATTCCATTAGCTTTAGCGAAGATGAATGAACAAGGATTACTTCAAAAAGGAATGAAAATCATTCTCGTTGGTTTTGGTGGAGGACTTACTTGGGGTGCAATTTTAATGGAATGGTAAGGAGAACAAAATGAAATTAAATGAGTTATTAAATATTAAATATCCTATTATTCAAGGAGGAATGGCCAATATTGCTACAGGTGCCTTTGCTGCGAGTGTTTCTAATGCAGGAGGGCTAGGTTTGATTGGAGCTGGAGGAATGAATGCTAAAATGTTAAAAGCAGAAATTCAAGCATGTAAAAAATTAACGAATCAACCTTTTGGTGTCAATATTATGTTACTCAATCCAGATGCCAAAGAAATGGCACAAATCGTTATTGATGAACATGTTCCAGTCGTGACAACTGGTGCTGGAAATCCAGGTGTATATATAAAAATGTGGAAAGAAGCAGGAATTAAAGTTTTACCTGTTGTTCCTAGTGTGGCTCTTGCTAAAAGATTAGAACGTGCAGGTGTGGATGGTTTAATTGTTGAAGGTTGTGAAGCAGGAGGACATATTGGTGAGGCAACGACTATGGCGCTTGTTCCTCAAGTTGTAAGCAATGTTTCTATTCCTGTTATTGCTGCAGGAGGAATTGCCAGTGGCATGCAAATGTTAGCGGCTTATGCTTTAGGTGCTTGTGGTGTACAAATTGGAACAGTTTTACTCGCAAGTAAAGAATGTCCAATTCATGAAAATTATAAACAAGCAATTTTAAAGGCAAAAGATACTTCGACAACTGTTACAGGAAGAATTAATGGAACACCAGTAAGAATCTTAAAAAATAAAATGGCAAAAGCTTATATTCAAAAAGAAAAAGCGGGAGCAGATATGATGGAACTTGAAAAATATACTCTAGGTTCATTAAGAAAAGCCGTTTTTGAGGGAAATGTTGATGATGGTTCATTGATGGCAGGACAAGTTGCAGGAATGATTCATGAAATTAAACCCGTTAAACAAATTTTAGAAGAAATGATGAGTGAGTTACAAGAAACTTATTCAAATTTGGAGATTTAAAATGTTAGAAATCAATCAAAAAAGCCTAACTGTTCCTTTAATTCAAGGAGGAATGGGTGTTGGTGTGTCTCTAGGAAATTTGGCAGGACATGTTGCTAAGTGTGGGGCGATGGGAGTTATTTCTACAGCGCATCCAGGATACAAGGAAGATGATTTTGAAAGTAATCATCGACAAGCAAATATTCGTGCTTTAAAAAAAGAAATTTTAAAAGCACAAAAGCTTTCTCAAGGAAAAGGTTTAGTAGCTATCAATGCGATGGTTGCTTTAAAAGATTATGATGAATTGATCAATGCAGCATTAGAGAGTAAAGTTGATGCTATTATTTCAGGAGCTGGGCTTCCTTTACGTTTACCAGAATTGGTAAAAGATCATGATGTTTTAATTGCTCCAATTGTTTCAAGTGGTAAAGCCTGTAAGGTAATCATAAAACATTGGCTCAAAAAGTATCAACGTACACCAGATTTTATTGTTATTGAAGGAAGTCAAGCAGGAGGACATTTAGGGTTTAAAAAAGAAGATTTAGAAAATCAAACATGCCAAAGTTTAGAAGAAATTTTTAAAGATGTTGAAGAAATTGTAGAAAATAATAAATTGAATATTCCTATTTTTGTAGCAGGAGGAATCAGTCAAAGAAGTGATGTTAAACATTTTTTTGATCTAGGGGTTGATGGTATTCAAGTAGCAACACGCTTTATTACAACGTATGAATGTGATGCTCATATCAAATATAAAGAGGCTTTTTTAAAAGCTCATCAAGAAGATATTGGTTTTGTTTCTTCTCCTGTTGGAATGCCTGGAAGAGCAATGCAAAATAGTTTTGTTAAAAAAACCAAGAAAGAAAAAATACCTGTTAAAAAATGTTATCAATGTTTAATTCCTTGTGATGTTAAAAATACACCTTATTGTATTTCAAGAGCTTTAATAGAAGCTGTTAAAGGAAATTTAGAAGATGGTCTTATTTTTACAGGAGCTTATGGTTATAGGCAAGATCATTTGATGCATGTTGATGAAGTGATTCATGAATTAATGGAGGATGACAAATGAAATTAGGAATTATTTATGCTGGTCAAGGAAGTCAAGTTGTGGGAATGGGAAAATCATTTTATCCTCGTGAAATCTTTGATCAAAATGAAGATTTAAAGGAATTATGTTTTAATGGGCCACTTGAAAACCTATCTTATACACCATATACCCAACCATGTATGGTGATGGTAGCCACAATTATTACAGATTTGTTAAAGGAACAAGGGATTGTTCCTGACTATACAGCTGGTCTTTCTTTAGGTGAATATTCGGCTTTATATTGTGCAGGGGTTTTTAAAAGACAACAAGTGATTGATCTTGCACGTTTTAGAGGAAAAGTCATGCAAGAAGCAGTATCAGAAATTGAAAGTGAAATGATTGCCGTTTTAGGAATGAAGGAAGATCTTTTACAAGATTTGTGTCATCAAGCGAGTTCATTAGGAGTTGTTTCTATTTCTAATTATAATTGCCCTGGTCAACTTGTTGTTGCTGGTGAAAAAAAGGCTGTGGAAAAAGTTAAAGAATTGGCTTTAGAAAATAAAGCAAGAAGAGTGATTTCTTTAAATACGAGTGGACCTTTTCATACGTCTTTATTAAAAGAAGCGTCAATTGCTTTAAAAGAAAGATTTAAAAAAGAAACTTTTCATGAAATGAAAATACCTGTTATTTTTAATACTTTAGGTCATGAAATCGAAGATCAATCAATACCAGAAATTTTAGAAAAACAAGTGATGTCACCTGTTTACTTTGAAAAAAGTATTCGCTATATGATAGATCAAGGTGTTGATACGATTATTGAAGTAGGGCCAGGAAAGGTATTAAGTGGTTTTGTTAGAAAGATAGATCGAAGTATTCAGCTTTATCAAATAGAAGATATGGAATCATTGAAACAAACAGTGAAAGCTTTGAAAGGAGAATAAAATGAGATTAGAAAATAAAATTGCTCTTGTTACAGGTGGAGGACAAGGTATTGGTAAAGAAATTGCTAAAACATTAGCTTTAAATGGTGCTTTTGTTTTAATTAATTATATAGATTTAGGGAATAATCAAGAAATTGCCCAAATGACAAAAAATGAAATTGAAAGTCTTGGAGGAAAATGTGAAATCTTATCTGCAAATGTAGCAAGTTATGATGAAACATTAGAGATGTTTAAAACAATTAAAAATGAATATGGAAGATTAGATATTTTAATTAATAATGCTGGAATTACAAAAGATGGTTTAATGTTACGCATGAAAGAAAATGATTTTGATGCAGTTATTGATGTAAATTTAAAAGGAACATGGAATTGTATGAAACATGCGACAAAATTAATGATGAAACAAAAATATGGACGTATTGTTTCCATGTCATCTGTTGTAGGCGTTATGGGAAATGCTGGACAAGTCAATTATGCAGCTAGTAAATCAGGAATTATTGGAATGACAATGTCTCTTGCTAGAGAAGTAGGAAGTCGAGGGATTACTGTAAATGCTGTAGCTCCGGGATTTATTCAAACAGCAATGACAGATGTTTTAAGTGATGATATTAAAGAACAAATGAAAAGTCAAATTCCTTTAGGAACATTTGGAAGTGTTCAAGATATTGCAAATGCTGTTGTTTTTCTAGCAAGTGATGAAGCAAAGTATATTACTGGACAAACATTGCATGTTGATGGTGGCATGGCTATGTAAAGGAGAAGTATATGAAAAGAAGAGTTGTCGTAACAGGAATAGGTGCTTTAACACCTATTGGAAATAATGTAAATGATACATGGGAAGGTATTTTAAATCATCAATGTGGGATTGATTTCATTCAATCATTTGATACTTCAAATATGAAGGTAAAAGTAGCAGGTGAATTAAAGAACTTGGAAGCTACTGAATATTTAGATAAAAAAGATGTTCGTAAAATGGATAAATTTATTCAATATGGACTGATTGCTGCTAAAGAAGCTATCAAAGATTCTAAATTAGAGATAGATTCTATAAATCATGATCGTTTTGGGGTAGTTGTATCAAGTGGTATTGGAGGATTAGGATCTATTGAAGAAAATCATCAACGTGGTTTAAAGAAAGGTTTTGATCGTGTTTCTCCATACTTTATTCCTATGACCATTGTTAATTTAGCAGCTGGTCAAATTGCCATTGCCTTTAAAGCACAAGGACTTGCTACATGTCCTGTAACAGCCTGTGCGGGGGGAACAAATGCTATTGGTGATGCCTTTAGAAATATTCGTGATGGTTATTTAGATGTAACCATTGCTGGAGGTTGTGAAGCAAGCATTACACCTCTTGGTATTGGTGGTTTTACATCAATGAAAGCTTTAAGTGAATCGCATGATCCAAAACGTGCTTCAATTCCTTTTGATAAAGAAAGAAATGGTTTTGTCATGGGCGAAGGAGCAGGAATGCTTGTTTTAGAAGAACTTGAACATGCTAAAGCAAGAGGGGCACATATTTATTGTGAAATGGTAGGTTATGGTGTTAGTTGTGATGCTTATCATATGACAGCTCCAGCTCCCGAAGGTATTGGAGGTGCTAAAGCCATGATCAATGCACTTCAAGATGCTTCTCTTGAAGCTAGTCAAATTGATTATATTAATGCTCATGGAACATCAACACCGATGAATGATAAGTTAGAAACGGCTGCAATCAAAAAAGCTTTTAAAAATCATGCTTATAAAGTGGCTGTATCTTCAACAAAAGGAAATACAGGTCATTGTTTAGGAGCTGCTGGTGGCATTGAAGGTGTCTTATGTGTTAAAGCAATTGAAGAAAGCTTTATTCCAGCAACTATTAATTATCAAAATTTTGATGAAGAATGCGATTTAGATATTGTCGCAAATCATGGGAGAAAACAAGCATTAAATTATGTAATGTCAAATTCATTAGGTTTTGGAGGGCATAATGCCTCAATTATTTTTAAGAAATATGGAGAAGAGTAATGGAACTTAATAGTAATCAAATACAAGAAATCAATCCTCATCGTTATCCTTTTGCTTTAGTAGATCGAATTACAGATTATAAACCAGGTGAGTATGCTAAAGGAATTAAATGTGTCAGTGTTAATGAAATGCATTTTTGTGGACATTTTCCAAGTCATCATGTCATGCCAGGCGTTTTGATCGTCGAAGCTTTGGCACAAGTAGGATGTATTGCCATTTTATCAAAAGAAGAAAATAAAGGGAAAATTGCTTTTTTTGGTGGTATTAAAAATTGTCGTTTTAAAGGACAAGTAACACCAGGGGATGTTTTGGAAATGGAATGTGTTCTTACTAAACAAAAAGGACCCGTAGGAATTGGTGAAGCTATTGCAAAAGTAAATGGTAAAGTTGTTTGCAAAGCCGAACTTACATTTGCAATTCAATAATCTTGAATTGCAATTTTTTTTATTTTATCATGATAAAGAGGTGACTTTATGAAACTAATAGAGCTAGAAGAAATCGATTCAACAAATGATTATTTAAAAAGAGAATATCAAAATTTACCTATGCAAGCATGCGTTACTGCCAAATATCAAACAAAAGGTAGAGGTAGAAATGGTCATGTTTGGAAAAGCCATGCAAATGAAAATTTGATTATGAGTTTTTTATTTAAAGATTTTCATAAAATAGAAGATGCTTGGAAAATGACACAATTAGCGACATGTTCTGTTGTTGGTTTACTTGATCGTCATCGTATAAAAGCAACTATCAAATGGCCCAATGATATTTATGTCTATGGAAAAAAGATTTGTGGTATTTTAGTAGAAACAATTTTAGATCCTGATTTAAAAGGTGTAATCGTAGGAATAGGTTTAAATGTCAATAATAATGAATATCAATCCATGAAACAAGTTACAGGGAAAACCTATAAGATTTCTAAGTTAGCTGTAGGTCTTAAAACCTTTATGTTGATTTATTATAATTTATATCAAACAAATCAGTTTCATAAGGTTTTAGAATATGCTAATAGTATTTCTTATTTAAAAGATAAGTGGGTAGAATATGGTGAGTATGGTGAAGTTTGTTTTCAAAAGCTATTAGATGATGGAGCTGTTTTATTTGTTGATCGACAAGGAAGAACTTATAAGCAGGTAGTTAATGAAATATCTTTACATGATACAAAGATATAGAGTAGAATAAGTAATAAAATTTTAGAATA
>UQVG01000045.1 GCA_900544435.1 uncultured Erysipelotrichaceae bacterium
AAGAATTGATATACTCTATCAAAAACTTATGGAAAAAAATTTAATAAAAAAATCAACCTCACGTTGATTTTAATAATGGTGCTGGAGATGGGATTTGAACCCACAGCCTACTGGTTACGAGTCAGTTGCTCTACCATTGGAGCTACTCCAGCATAGAAATAGAAGCAAAGCTTCTATTTTTTTTCAACTTTTGTTTCACAATAAAGACAACGATAAATACGTTTATCTTTATTTGCTAAATAGAAAACATGATCTAATCCTTGTTCTACTGATGTAATACAACGAGGATTTTTACATCTTTCTACATTAATGATTTTTTGAGGAAGTTGCAATTTTTTCTTTTCAACAAGCTTACCATCTTTAATAATACAGACAGTAATATTAGGATCTAAATATCCTAAAACATCAAAATCTAATGCAAATTCTTCATCTATTTTTAAAATATCTTTTTTACCCATTTTATTAGATTTAACGTTTTTAATAATAGCAACGCTACAATCTAATTTATCTAATCCTAATGCTTTATAAACTTCTAAAGATTTACCAGCAGTAATATGATCTAAAACAATTCCGTTTTTAATACTATCTATCTTCATTATCTTTCTACCTCATTTTCCAATCCTAACATTTTTAAAATAAGTGCCATACGCATAAAACGTCCGTTTTGAACTTGATCAAAATACTTAGCTCTTGGATCATCATCAACCTCAATAGCAATTTCATTAACACGAGGTAATGGGTGCATAACGATTAAATCAGATTTTGATTTTTCTAATTTCTTTAAATCTAAAATATATGTATCTTTTAAACGAATATAATCTTGTTCATTGAAGAATCTTTCTTTTTGAACACGTGTCATATAAAGAATATCTAAATCTTCAATAACTTCTTCAATTGTTTCAACTTCTCTATAATCTAAATTTTTAGCATCTAATAAATCATGTTTTAAATATTCAGGAATTTTAAGTTCAGGTGGTGCAATAAACACGAATTTAATATTTTTATAACGTGACATTGCTTTTGTAAGTGAATGAACTGTACGTCCAAATTTTAAATCCCCACAAAAACCAATTGTTAGATTATCTAATCTACCTTTTTCTCTATAAATTGTAAGTAAATCAGTTAATGTTTGCGTTGGATGGTTATGACCACCATCTCCTGCATTGATTAAAGGTACTGTACTTTTTCTTGTAGCAACAAGAGGGGCACCTTCTTTTGGATGACGCATTGCAATGATATCGCAATAGCTTGAAACAACACTAATAGTATCACTAACACTTTCACCTTTAGAAGCACTTGTATTGTTTGCACTTGAAAAGCCTAAAACACTTCCACCAAGTGATAACATAGCTGATTCAAAAGAAAGTCTTGTACGTGTACTTGGTTCAAAAAATAATGTGGCTAGAATTTTATGATGACAAACATCTTGATAACGCGTACGATCCTTAATGATATCATTAGCAATATCAATCAGTTCATCAATTTCTTCTACACTTAAATCCATTGGGTCAATTAAATATTTCATAATAGTCTCCTTTTTTTCCTTCAATATTATAGCACTCCTTATAAGGCTATTAAATATATTTTAAAAAAATACGGAAATTTCTTCCCGTATTATTTTTTACCATTAAAACAATATGTACAGATCTTATCACTATCAAGTCCAATAGCTTGAAGCATATCATCCAAACGATTAAAACGTAAAGAAGTAAAATTAAGTTCTTTACGGATTTCTTCTACCATTGCATTATATTCAGGAGTATCAGGATCACTATATGTTTCTAACATATTGATATCGTTTTCTCCTTCACGCTTTCTAATAACACGACGTGTAATTAAATCCATATCACTTGTACTTCTTGAAAAGTTTAAGTAAGGACATCCATACATAATTGGAGGACAAGCAGGTCTAATATGGACTGCTCTTGCTCCAGAGTTATATAAATATTCAGTTGTATCTCTTAGTTGTGTTCCACGAACAATTGAATCATCTATTAATAATAATGATTTTCCTTTAATCAAGCTGGCAATTGGAATTAATTTCATTTTTGCAATTAAATTACGATCCGCTTGAATTTGTGGCATAAATGAACGTGGCCACGTAGGTGTATATTTAATAAAAGGTCTTCCATATTGAATATGTGATTCATTTGAATAACCAATCGCATGAGCAATTCCACTATCAGGAACACCTGCTACAAGATCAATATCTTTAATATCATCTCTTTGAGCCATTAAACGACCACATTCATAACGCATTTCTTCAACATTACGTCCTTCATAACAACTTGTTGGATAACCATAGTATACCCATAAAAATGAACAAATTTTCATTTTATCATTGGCTTCTACAAGTGTTTTCACTTCTTCACTTGTCATAAAGCAAACTTCACCAGGTCCTAATTCTTTATATAAAGAATAGCCTAAATTGATATAAGCATGACTTTCAAACGAAGCACAGAATCCATTTTCACCCTTACCAATATTTAATGGAGTTCTTCCTAATTTATCACGTACTAAATATAAACCATCTTTTGTCATCAACATAAAAGAAATAGAACCTTTTACTTTCCTTAAAACATTGATGATTCCATCGACATAAGTATCCTTTTGATTAATCATTGCAGCAATCAATTCAGTTTGATTGACTTCTCCCCCAGACATCTCTAAAAAATGAGTATGCCCATTATCAAAAGCATCTTGAATCAATTCTTCCATGTTTGCGACTCTACCTACAGAAACAATTGCATAACTTCCTAAACGACAATTGATCAAAAGAGGTTGAGGTTCATTGTCTGAAATACAACCAATTCCCATTTTTCCAGACATTTCTTTAATATCATTTTCAAATTTAGTTCTAAATGGTGAATTTGAAATATTATGAATTGCACGATTAAAACCGTTTTCTCCATAAACAGCAATCCCACCTTTTTTTGTTCCTAAATGAGAATGATAATCAATACCAAAAAACAAATCAGTGACACAGTCTTTACGACTGACAACGCCAAACATACCGCCCATATGTAATTTTCTCCTTTTTCATTTGTTCTCTAAATGCCAAAAATATGATAACATAAAATAAAATGAAGATAAAGGATGTAAAATAATGAGATTATATGTAGTAAGACATGGTCAAACAGGCTATAACATTGATAATAAAGTTTGTGGTATTTCAGATGTTGAACTCACTCCTTTAGGAAAACAACAAGCTAAAAAAGCACAGGAAGACTTACAATTTTTTAAAATAGATTATATTTTTTCTTCACCACTTCAAAGGGCTTTTGAAACTGCGCAAATCATTAATAAAGAACGTCAATTAGAAATTCAAGTGGATTCTAGAATACAAGAAATCAATTTTGGTAAATTTGAAGGAATTATTAATAATGAAGAATTTCAATATTATAAACAAAATTATGGATTACATTATCCAGGTGGAGAATCTTTATTTCAAGTCGTTCACCGTGTGTATAGTTTTTTAGAAGAACTTGAAAATAAATATCCTGATAAAAATATTTTAGTTGTTTGTCATGGGGGTATTGTTCGTGTCATTCATAGTTATTTTTATGGAATGACAAATGAAGAATTAATGACATGGCTACCCGAAAATTGTTGTATTCAGTGCTATGAAAAATAGTGACTTTGTATTGACTGAAAAGTGGAAAGTGTTATACTAATTATAGGAAAAAAGGAAAAGGAGAGTTAAATATGAACGTAGATAAAGATACTTGTATCGGATGCGGAGCATGTGCTGGTGTTTGTCCTGTAGAAGCTTTAGCATTTGATGACGAAGGAAAAATGGAATGTGACAAAGATACATGCATTGGATGTCAAGCATGTGTTGGAACTTGTCCAGTAGAAGCTATTTCAGCTGAATAATAAGATGAAGAAGATAGAAATATCTTCTTTTTATTTTTGCTTTATATGATAAAATAGCGTTGGAGGTTTTTTATGAAGACAACAATACATACTTTAAAAAAAGAATATAAAGATAATCAAACTTATTTAAATGAAAAACAAAAACTTTTTCAAAATTTAACTTATCATATGATTGAAAAAGAATTAAATCATAATGATATCGATATTCAATATACTGCTGTTATGGATTATTATAAACAATGTGAAGATATAGATGAAACAATTGCTTTCTTTGATGAAAAATATGACCAACAATTAGATCGACTTGGTGAAAAAGAAGAAATGTTTGATGATGATGCACTTGTTTTTTATATTGTAAAGGTTATTGAACATTTTGTAGATATTCATCAAATTCCTGATAAAAACTATATTGCTAGTGATCTATTAGAACTTATTCAAAAAGATCATGATTATCAAGATTTGCTTGAAAAAACAGAAAATATCATGAAACGTCTTATTAAAATGAAACACGAAAAAAATCAAGACTTACAAAATACTTTTAGTCCTTATGGAATTGATTTAGAACAATTTTTTACGCGTGTTTTCCAAGAATTTGATTATGTTGAACATCAGGTTTCTTTTCTAACAAAAATTTATTCACTTTTAAAACAACTTCAAAAAGAATATGCTCTTTCTTTAAGATATGTAGAAATTCGTATGGATGTTTTAAGTACATTAGTTAAATATACACAAGAAGATTTAGATGATGAAATAAAAGATATTTGTAAAGAATATCCTCAATTTAGATTTATGCTTTATTATAAAGTGATGACTTCTTTACAACAAATAGGAAATAATGATTTATTAAAAAAATATTATCAAGAAATTAATACTTGTATGCCTATGAATGAAGAACAAAAGGATTTATTAGAAGTGATTAAAGAGATTTTTGGATAAGAGGTATGAATATGAAAAAAGATTTATATTTAATGAGACATGGTCAAACTTTATTTAATGTAAGAAGAAAAATTCAAGGGTGGTGTGATTCACCACTTACTGAATTAGGTAAACAACAAGCTTTAAAAGCTAAAGAATACTTAAAGGATATTTCTTTTGATCATTATTATAGTAGTACTTCTGAAAGATGTTGTGACACAATTGAACTTATTATTGGAGATCAATATTATAAAAGACTTAAAGGTTTAAAAGAAAGAAACTTTGGGATGTTTGAAGGAGAAAGTGAAGATTTAAATCCACATTTTGACAACTTTCATTATAATGATTTATTTCCACACTATGGTGGGGAATATACTGAAGATGTCCAAAAAAGATTAAGAGAAACACTTACTGAAGTGATGGAAAAAGAAGATCATCAGACAGTTTTAGCAGTTTCCCATGCAGGAGCTTGTGTATCATTTTTATCAACTGTGACAGATCCTCAAGAAGTATTAAGTGGAGGATTAACAAACTGTTGTATTTTACATTTTACTTATGAAAATCATGATTTTAAATTTGTAGAAATCATTAGACCTTAATTATTAAAAAATATTGATTAAAACTAGATTTTTTTAATTAAATGAGTTAGAATATAGATGAGGAAAATAGTAGAGGTTGGCTACTTAATATAAACTTACTTTTCACTTGTCATAATATAAAAGAACATCGACCAACCAATAAAGAACAGGGAAACCTGTTTTTTATTTTAGGAGGAAATATGAAGATTTATTTTGATTTAGATGATACACTTTATCGTTTGTATGATCCTTTTTATAAAGCTTATCAAGAAGTATTTTTAAAGGAGATAGATATCTATCAATTATGGAAAAAAAGTAGAATTTATAACAATGAAATTTATCCCCAATATTTGAACAAACAAATTACTAAAGATGAACTAGCAATTTATAGATTAAAGGAAGCTTTTAAAGATTTTAATATAGATATTTCTAATCAACAAGCTTTAAAGTTTCAAAAAGTTTATGAATACCAACAAGCACATATTTCATTATCTTCTACAATGAAAGAAGTATTTACTTACTTAAAAGAAAAAAATATAACTTATGGCATTCTTACAAATGGGAAGGAACAAGCACAAATAAGTAAAATCAAATCTTTATTTGAAATCATAGATTTTCCTGTTATTGTTTCTGATAAAGTAGGTTATCAAAAACCACAAAAAGAAATTTTTGATTTAATTAAAGATGAAGAAACTTATTATGTAGGTGATGGTTATGAAATAGATATGATAGGAGCATCTCAAGCAGGAATTAAGACAATTTGGTATAATCATCAACATTTAAAGAAAGATGTTTCTTTTATAGATTATGTAGTTTATAGTGATGAAGAATTATTAAGTGTTATAAAGAAGCTTAATAATGATTGACATTGTATACAATCCCGTCTTTGACAGTTAAATAGGAAAAAAGAGTGGAACCCATTGGTATCAGTGGATTTTCACTCTTTTTAAAATGTTGTATGGAATATCTAATTTGATATTTTTTTGATTTTTTTATTTAGTTCTTTGGGCTGATAATATTCCTTGTCCAATTCTAATCCAAATGTTTCATTCAAAGCATCACATAGTGTACTTCCTGTATAAGTTGCCTGATAGTACAGATCATGATTATTGACCACATTCATATTTTTTAAGTTTTCAATGATTTCTCCGGTAGTAAAATGTCTGCCTTTTTGATTTAATTTTACTTCCATTATCCTTTGAATGAGCAATGCCGTATAACATGTCATAAAATGTGCTATGATACGATCATTTTTTCGATGATTTATAGGTCTTGCTTTGAAATTTGTTTTTAAAACTCTAAAACAATCTTCTATCCTATATCTCTGCGAATTGATCTCAATTATTTTTTTTGCTTCGTTTTCTGCATCCAGATTTGTAGCGATGGCATAGAAACCATCATACATCTCTTCTTTTTTTATCATCTCTTCATCAATATAATATTTATTCTTTTCATTTTTTACTTTTTTAATGAATCTTTTTGGATCGTTTTGATTCTTTTTTAAATCTTCGACCTTATTATTTTTTATAAGTCTTTGAGCACGTTCTATTTGACTGTTGCGAATATGCCTTTGATATTCCATCGCTTTTCTGGAAAAAGTAATGATGACATATTGTTTCAGTTCACCTTTGACTTTTTTTGTTCCTGTTTTTCCTGTAGAAGTCACATATTCTTCTGTAAGTCCTAAATCAACAGCCTTATCTGCACTGATCACTTTATACAGGATATCATTGTATAGATGGAGATTGTCTTCATCATTTTTATCAAATTCGTGCATTTCCTTTAGTGTCATAGGCAAGTCGTTGGATAAAAGCTTATAGTCACAATCATTAAATACTGCTTCCTGTAAAGGTTTCGACAGTTTCTTTATGGACTGTGTGACTATAAAGGCTCTGCTTCCAAAAGAATTGAACTTTCTAATATCATAGGAACCAAGTCCTGCATCAGCGCAATAGATAAGTTTTTTATCTTTGAAAGATCTTATCATTTTCTCTTCGGTTGAAGTGGCACACAACTGTTCGTTTTGATTTCCTGGATTGATACACATTGATAAAGGAATTCCCTGTGCATCAATGAACAGTCCCATTTGAACGATTGGAGTTGGCTGATGCTGTTTGGAAATCCCGTACTTTCTCAACATGTAAAAGATTTCACCAGTAACTTCATCGATATAATCCTCATCTGCAGTTTCAATTTCAAAATAATAGTTTGTACAGTCAAAATAACATACAGATGTATCTCTTGGAATGATGTTATTGCTTGCCTCATACAAATGGGAAATGTATTCATCAAAGTGTTTGGCCAAAAGCGATAGGAATCTAAGAGAAGATTCATAGAGATAGTGCGGCTGTTCATAATATATATGAAGATGATCATAGATTCCCAGTTTCGAACGAGGATCAAGTATTCGAGAGATGGTAAGAAATCTGTTTATGAGATCAGCATCATAATCGACCCTGGTTTGCGAAACAATATTGTTCAGAAAATCTTTGATCTTCAAATCATGATAGATAGACTGGATAAAGAAATAGCCAATATTGATATTTTTTGAATGGGCAACAGTATCCATTGAAGAAGGAAGCTTTTTAGAAAAATCGATATTGACATCTATAGAAATTTTATTGGCTTTATATTCTTCATTGAATTTAGCGACTTCCTGTTTTGCATATTCAAGAGGATCGTCAGTAATTTTAAGAAGGTCATTGTGTTTTCCAATAGTTTTAATGTTGCGGGTAGTCGTTTTCTTGCCGTTTCTGATACCCTGTTGAATAAAATAAGTTGGATTTTTAGAACGTCTGTCATAGTAAAGCTTCATGAAAATCATCTCCTAGAGACATTATACCACCATATACAACACCATACAACATTTAAAATGATAAAATTTGACAGTAAAAAAACTCAAAAAACCTATATGGAATAAGCGCTTTGAGCATATCTATATTCGTATGGAAGTTACATAACTGTCAAAAACCCGGATCAATGGATAAGGCAAAGAAAAAAGATATCATTAATTTTTTAGTTTCAAAAGCACATATTAAGGAAAATGATATTCAAGGAATTGATATTAAAAGAAAATTTACGTTTGTTAATATTAATGACAAAGCTGTAAAGAAAGTTTTAAAGAATTGTCAAAAAGAAAAATTAAATGGTCGTAAAGTAGAAATAGAACAAGCAAACAGCAGATAAGCTGTCCTTGTTCTATTTTTTTTAAAAAAATATTTGGTGATAAAATCGAATAAATTAGCGAAATTTATGAAAGCGGTAACAATTTACACTTGAATGTAAGGGCTATCATGTGTATAATTATATTAGTTGATTAATTAGGAGGATTGATTGAAATGAAACAATATGTTTACTCATTCAAAGAAGGAAATAAAGATATGAGAGTCATCCTTGGAGGTAAAGGTGCAAACTTAGCTGAAATGACAAGCATTGGTTTACCTGTTCCACAAGGATTTACTGTATCAACAGAAGCTTGTACTGCTTATTATGAAGATGGAAAACAAATTTCACCTGAAATTTGTGCGCAAATTGATAATAAATTAGCTGAATTAGAAGCTGAAACTGGAAAAAAATTAGGAGATCCAACAAATCCATTATTAGTATCTGTTCGTTCTGGAGCAAGAGAATCTATGCCAGGTATGATGGATACAGTATTAAACTTAGGTTTAAATGATGAAGTAGCTACTGGATTTACTAAAATTACAAATAATGAAAGATTTGTATATGATAGTTATAGAAGATTTATTCAAATGTTTGCTGATGTTGTTATGGGATTCCCAAAAAGCTCATTTGAAAGAAAATTCGACGATATTAAAGAAGAAAAAGGAGTTGAATTTGATACAGATTTAACTGCTGATGATTTAAAAGAAGTTGTTGCTATTTATAAAGAAGAATACAAAAAACATGCAGGAGTTGAATTCCCACAAGATCCAAAAGTTCAATTAATGGAAGCTATTAAAGCTGTTTTCCGTTCATGGAACAATGATCGTGCAATCACTTATAGACGTTTAAATGATATTCCTGGTTCATGGGGAACTGCAGTAAACGTTCAACAAATGGTTTATGGTAATACAGGGGATACTTCTGGTACAGGTGTTGCTTTCACTCGTAACCCTGCAACTGGTGAAAAGAAATTATTTGGTGAATACTTAATGAACGCACAAGGTGAAGACGTTGTTGCTGGTATTCGTACACCTCAACCAATTGCTACATTAAATGATGTAATGCCAGAATGTTATGAACAATTCTGTAAAGTATGTGACATTCTTGAAGAACATTATAGAGATATGCAAGATATGGAATTTACAATTGAAAATGGTAAATTATTCATGTTACAAACTCGTAATGGTAAAAGAACTGCACAAGCTGCTTTAAAAATTGCAGTTGATTTAGTAAATGAAGGAATGATTACTAAAGAACAAGCTTTATTAAAAGTAGAACCAAGACAATTAGATCAATTATTACATCCAAACTTTGAAGAAACTTCATTAAAATGTGCTCAAGTTGTAGCTACAGGATTAGCTGCTTCTCCAGGTGCTGCTACAGGACGTATTTACTTCACTGCAGAAGATGTAATTGAAGCTCATAAAAATGGTGTACAAGATATCTTATTAGTTCGTCTTGAAACTTCACCAGAAGATATCGAAGGTATGAATATCGCTCATGGTATCTTAACTATCCGTGGTGGTATGACATCACATGCTGCTGTAGTTGCTCGTGGTATGGGTACTTGCTGTGTATGTGGATGCGGAAGCTTAAGAGTTGATGAAGAAGCTAAAGTATTAATGACACCAGATGGTAAAAAATATCATGAAGGTGACTATATGTCATTAGATGGAAGTACAGGTAATGTTTACGGTGAAAGAATTAAAACTGTAGAACCTGAAATCAGTGGTGACTTTGAAACATTCATGTCATGGGCTGATGATGTACGTACATTAAAAGTTAGAACAAATGCTGATACTCCAAGAGATGCTTTACAAGCTCGTAAATTTGGAGCAGAAGGTATTGGTTTATGTAGAACAGAACATATGTTCTTCGAAGAAGAAAGAATTTTCAACTTTAGACGTATGATTACTGCTGAAACAGTAGAAGCAAGAAAAGAAGCTCTAGAAAAAATCTTACCATATCAAAGATCTGACTTTAAAGAATTATTTAAAGCAATGGAAATTTATCCAGTAACAATTCGTTTCTTGGATCCACCTTTACATGAATTCTTACCACATACAGATGAAGAAATTAGACCTTTAGCTGAAAGTTTAGGTATGACATTTGATGCGTTAAAAGCACGTGTTGAATCATTAAAAGAATTCAACCCAATGATGGGTCATCGTGGATGCCGTTTAGCAGTTACTTATCCAGAAATTGCTGAAATGCAAACAAGAGCAGTTATTGAAGCTGCAATTGCTGTTAATAAAGAAGGACAAAATGTTGTTCCTGAAATTATGATTCCATTAGTTGGAGATATTAAAGAATTAAAATATGTAAAAGATGTTGTATGTAAAACTGCTGATGCTATTATCGAAGAAGCAGGTGTTGAATTACCATATAAAGTTG
>UQVG01000046.1 GCA_900544435.1 uncultured Erysipelotrichaceae bacterium
TAAAAAATTATAAATTAGTGTTGAAAAATGTTATTAAATCTACTATACTATTCAAGAACAAAAGGAGATGAGGGCTATGTTACAACAAAGTGTCAAATATGATTGCTTACAATTGAATACGAGTGCCTCATTTTTATATTCTCATTGTTTCTAACATATCATTTTTAATTGATATGTTTTTTTATAGCAAAAAAAGGAGGACAATATATGAAAGCCTATTTAATCTTAGAGGATGGAAACGTATTTGAAGGTGAAAGCGTAGGGGCTAACAAAGAAGTTGTAAGTGAGTTTGTATTTAATACTTCAATGACAGGGTATGTAGAAGTATTAACAGATCCTTCCTATGCAGGACAATCTGTTGTCATGACATATCCATTAATTGGAAACTATGGAGTATGTTTAGAAGATCAAGAATCATCAAAACCTTATGTTGAAGGATTTGTAGTGAATGAACTTGCTAGACTTGGAAGTAATTTTAGAAAAAATATTGATTTAAAAGACTATTTAATTGAACATGACATTCCTTGTATTCAAGGAATCGATACAAGACATTTAACTAAAATCATTAGAAATAAAGGTTGTATGAATGGAATGATTACAACAACTAAATATGATGATTTAAGTGAAGTGATGGAAAAAATACATAACTTTAAAGTAACTGGTGTCGTTGAAAAAACAACATGTGACAAACCTTATACAGTAGGTAGTGGAGATCGAAAAGTTGCTTTATTAGATTTTGGTGCTAAGAAGAATATTGCTAAATCATTAGCAAATAGAAATATAGAAGTCACAGTTTATCCAGCATCTACTCCAGCAAGCACAATCATTGAAGGAAACTATGATGGAGTGATGTTATCAAATGGTCCTGGAGATCCAAGCGAAAATGTTGAAATCATTAAAGAAGTTAAAAAACTATCTGAAAGTGGTTTACCAATCTTTGCAATCTGTTTAGGACATCAATTGATGGCTTTAGCTCATGGATTTAAAACTGAAAAATTAAAATATGGACACCATGGTGCAAATCATCCTGTTAAAGATTTAAATACAGGTCGTGTTTATATTTCTACACAAAATCATAACTATGTAATTTGTGATGATTCTATTGATCGAAATATCGCAAAACCTTGGTTTATTAATGTAAATGACCAAACAATCGAAGGGGTTGAATATATTGGTAAAAATATTAAAACAGTACAATTTCATCCAGAAGCATGTGCTGGTCCATTAGATACAGATGCTTTATTTGATGAATTTGAAAAAATGATGGAGGGTAAATAAGATGGCAAGAGATTTAAGTATAAAAAAAGTATTAGTTATCGGTTCAGGACCTATCATCATTGGTCAAGCAGCAGAATTTGATTATGCTGGAACACAAGCATGTCGTGCTTTAAGAGAAGAAGGGGTTGAAGTTGTTTTAATTAACTCAAACCCAGCAACAATCATGACAGATGGTGATATCGCTGATAAAGTTTATATCGAACCATTAACTGTACCAGTTGTTAAAAAATTAATCATGGAAGAAAAACCAGACAGTATTTTACCAACATTAGGTGGTCAAAATGCATTAAATATCGCAATGGCTTTAGCGGATGAAGGTTTCTTAGAAGAACATAATGTTCGTACAATTGGAACAAACACAGATACAATCAAACTTGCTGAAGACCGTTTAGAATTTAAAAACTTAATGGAAAGAATTGGTGAACCATGTGCTGCTTCTATCGTTGTTAACCATGTTAATGATGCTTTAGAATTCGCAGAAAAAATTGGTTATCCAGTTGTTGTAAGACCTGCTTATACTTTAGGTGGTACTGGTGGAGGTATCGCTAATAATGAAAAAGAACTTCATGATATTTGTTCAAACGGTTTACGTTTATCAAGAGTAAGTCAATGTTTAATTGAAAGATGTATTGCTGGATGGAAAGAAATCGAATATGAAGTTATGAGAGATAGTGCAGGTAACTGTATTACCGTATGTAACATGGAAAACTTAGATCCTGTTGGAGTTCATACAGGAGATAGTATTGTTGTGGCACCAAGCCAAACTTTATCAGATAAAGAATATCAAATGTTACGTTCATCAGCTTTAAATATCATTACAGCATTAAATATTGAAGGTGGATGTAACGTTCAATATGCATTAAATCCAAATAGCTTTGAATATTGTGTTATCGAAGTAAACCCACGTGTTTCTCGTTCATCAGCTTTAGCTTCTAAAGCAACAGGTTATCCAATCGCTAAATTAGCAGCTAAAATTGCTTTAGGATATACATTAGATGAAATCAAAAATGCCGTTACAGGTAAAACATATGCTTCATATGAACCAACATTAGACTATGTTGTATGTAAAATTCCTAAATGGCCATTTGATAAATTCGTTGATGCTTCAAGAAAATTAGGAACACAAATGAAAGCAACTGGAGAAGTTATGTCAATCTGTAATAACTTTGAAGGAGCTTTAATGAAAGCTTTACGTTCTCTTGAACAAAATGTTTTCTACTTACATTTAGATGCCTTTACAAAATTAACACATGATGAATTAAAACAAAAATTAAAAGATGTTGATGATCAACGTATCTTTGCAGTTGCTGAATCATTAAGAAAAGGAATTACTGAACAAGAAATCCATGAAATTACTAAAATTGATGTTTGGTTCATTGATAAAATCAAACATTTAGTAGAAATGGAAGAAAGAATCAAAACAGAAGAATTAACTGTTGATTTATTAAAACAAGCAAAAAGATTACAATTCCCAGATAGAGTGATTGCTGAATTAACTGGAAAAGCAGAACAAGAAATTCATCAAATGAGAAAAGATAATAATATCGTTGCAGCTTATAAAGTCGTTGATACATGTGCTGCTGAATTTGATGCACAAACACCTTATTACTATTCAATTCAAGGTGGTGTCAATGAAGTAGAACCACAAAGAGAAAAGAAAAAAATCATGGTTTTAGGATCAGGACCAATTCGTATTGGACAAGGTATTGAATTCGATTACTGTTCAGTACATTGTGTATGGGCTTTAAAAGCAGCAGGATACGATACAATCATTGTTAATAACAACCCTGAAACAGTATCTACTGATTTCGATATTGCTGATCGTTTATACTTTGAACCACTTACTGCTGAAGATGTAGAAAGTATCGTGGATATTGAAAAACCAGATGGAGCAATTGTTCAATTTGGTGGACAAACAGCTATTAAACTTACAAAAGCTTTAACAGATATGGGTGTTAGAATCTTAGGAACAGATGCTGATGATGTAGATGCAGCAGAAGATAGAGAAAGATTTGATGAAATTCTTGAAAAATGTCATATTGACCGTCCAAGAGGTTCAACAGTCTTTACAACAGAAGAAGCTATTGAAGTAGCTAATAAATTAGGATATCCAGTCTTAGTAAGACCATCTTATGTATTAGGTGGAGCTGGTATGGAAATTGCTTTAAATGATGGTGATATTAAAAAATTCATGAAAATCATTAATAGACAATATCAAGAACATCCAATCTTAATTGATAAATACTTATCAGGTAAAGAAGTCGAAGTTGATGCAGTTTGTGATGGACATGGTATCTTAATTCCAGGTATTATGGAACACGTTGAACGTGCTGGGGTTCACTCAGGAGATAGTATTTCAGTTTATCCACCACAAAAAATCAAACAAGAAATTAAAGATATTATCGTTGATTATACAAAACGTCTTGCAAAAGCATTACATGTTGTTGGATTAATCAATATTCAATTCATTGTTTATGAAGATCAAGTGTATGTTATTGAAGTTAACCCAAGATCTTCAAGAACAATTCCTTATATTTCAAAAGTTACAGATATCCCAATTGTTGCTATTGCGACAAAAGCAATCATGGGACATACAATTGAAGAACAAGGATATTCTTATGGTATTGTTCCAGAAAAAGAAACAATTGCAGTTAAAATGCCAGTGTTCTCATTTGAAAAAATCAAAGGTGCTGAAATTTCTTTAGGACCTGAAATGAAATCAACAGGAGAAGTCTTAGGTATTTCTAAAAACTTAGATGAAGCTATTTATAAAGCATTCATGGGAACAGGTATTCAATTACCTAAGAAAAAGAATATCATTTGTACAATTAAAGATTCTTCTAAAGAAGAATTCTTACCAATTGCTAAACAATATTACATGTTTGGTTATGACTTATATGCAACAGAAGGAACATATAAATTCTTAAAAGAACATGATGTACCAGTACACTTTGTTAATCGTATTAGTGAAAAAACAAATACAATCTTTGATTTAATGTTTACAGATACAGTTGATTTAGTTATCGATATTCCAACAAGAAATGATAACTTAAAAGATGGATTCTTAATTAGACGTTTTGCTGTAGAAGCAGGTATCCCAATCTATACTTCACTTGATACAGCAAAAGCATTAATTGATTCACTTGAAAAACGTAAACATGGTGTACCATCATTAATTGATATTACAAAATTAAGATAAAATTAAAAAGAACAATGTAGTAATACTAAAGCATTGTTCTTTTTTATATGAAAAATTAGGTTATATCTTATTGGATATAACCTAATTCTTTACATGCATAATAAATACCATCTTCATCAATAGAAGTTGTCACAAAATCACTTAATCTCTTTAAATCACTATTTCCTTGTCCCATACAAATAGAAAACGATGCATGCTTAAACATTTCAACATCATTTAAAGAATCACCAAAAGCTACATAATTATCTATATTCCATAACTTCATAAAATAATCAATACCTGTTGCTTTAGAGATGCCTTTGATTGTAATATCTGCATAACTACTTTCACCAATCATGACATCTAATTCATCAATAGCTTTAAATTCTTGATAATCATATCCTAAAGGACCATAGGCAATCATGGCACCTACTTCTTGATTTGTATATGTACCTACAGTTGGAATAGGATTATTAAAATAGTGACATGAACGAATAACATCTTCATTTGGTTCCATATTAATAATTCTTGGTGTACATTTAAGTGCTAAAGGAATGTGATGTTTTTTAGAAGCTTCTAAGGCTTTTAAAACCACTTCTCGAGAAAGATTTTCTTTGTGAATTAAATTTAAATCTTTATCTAATAAAGCTTGCCCACTATTACATACATAACCATCAAAAGCAAATGTATCATAAATATGTGTATTTTTTAAAGAATCAACACTTCTTCCTGTTGAAACCAATAAAAGATGTCCTTTTTCTCTTAATAAGTTTAAAGCTTTAACAGTACTTTCAGGTACTTGATGGTCTGTTGTTGTTCTTAAAGTACCATCTATATCAAAACAAAATAATTTCTTCATTAATTACCTTGAGGGAAAAATCTTGAAAGTGAATTAGCTACAGCAGAAATAGGCATTGTTTGTACAACAATTCTACCTGGTCCAGTAATCACTGTATTAAATAATCCCTCTCCTCCTAAAAATTTATTTTTTAAACCTGGAACTGATTGAATATCCATCTTACAAGTTGCATCCATCATTGCTAGATATCCAGTATCAATAACCATTTGTTGACCTGGAAGTAAATTATACTCTACAGTACTTCCATCAATTTCAATAAAACAAGTTCCATGTCCTGAAACTTTTGTTAAAATAAAGCCTTCTCCACCGAATAAACCAGAAGAAAATTTTTTATTAAAAAACACAGATGTTTCAATATTTTTTTCACTTGCAAGAAAAGCTGATTTTTGAATAATCACTTCTTTACCAGGTTCAATTTCTAATGGTACGATTTTACCTGGAAAACTAGATGCAAAAGCGATAAGTCCATCTTCAAGTGCAGTATAACTGTTTCTAAATAAAGTTTCACCAGAAAACATTCTACCAATGATTTTACTAGCGCCACCACCATTAGTTTCCATTTTCATACATGGATCCATCCAAGCCATGGCACCACTATCACTGATCATTTTTTCTCCTTTATTTAAATGACAAATAACAGCAGGGAGAGTATCTCCTACAATTTCATATTTCATAATTTTCTCCTATAAAGCCACACAAACAGGTTGAATAATATCTAAAGTATTGCCTGTAGGCTTAATTTCTTCTTTTTCTTCATCAAATGTATAAAGCTCTAAACGATTTTCTTCTTGACTAGCAACCACAATATAACGATCATCAATAATATTAAAATCACGAGGACCTTTACCTGTATGCACCATATAAAGTAAAGAAATCTTTCCAGTTTCTTGATTTACACGATAAAGGACAATACTATCATGACCTCTATTAGAAACAATAATATGTTTACCACTTGAAGTCATATGAATAGCGGCAGCACTTGAAAAACCATGGAAATGACGAGGAACACAGTTAATTCCTTGAATCAATGTAAAGTGTCCATCTTCATATTGATAAACCATAATACTATTAGCGATTTCGTTGACAAGATAACAATATTTACCATCATGTGAAAAAATCATATGACGTGGACCGCTGCCAGGAATCACTGATTGACTTAAAGACGTTTCTTGTAATTTTTCATCAATAAATTCATACATGACAATTTTATCGGCACCTAAATCAACACTATAAAGATATTTTTGATCGGGTGTAATTCCTACATAATGAGCATGTGGACTTGTTTGTCTTTTAAGTAAATCAATTCCTGAACCATGATGGTGAACAACAGAAAGTTTATTACCAATTTTATGATCTTTTAATGGAAAGGCAGCTGTTGCTCCAACATGATAATTGGCAGTAAATAAATATTTTTGATCAGGACTTAAACATAAATGAGTATAAGAGCGACCATGAGAATTATAAAAAGAAAGTTGTTTTAAATCATCATCTTCTATATGATAACTTGCGACACCTCCTCCTTCACCTACACGTGCATCTTTTAAAGATACATAAAGGTAGTCATCTTTTTTAATAACATAAGAAGGAAAATCATCAGTAGGGACATGTTTATTTAAATGAAGCTCATTTTTTGTTTCATCTAAGTTACAAACATAGAGACCTTTTTCTTTTCCTTTAGCGTAACTTGATACATAAAAACGATACACAAAAATCGCCTCCTTTTGAAATAATTGTATCATAAAATCATTGAAAAAAACTTTCTATATAAGAAAAAAGAGATGCACGAAGCATCTCAAATCATTATTTTTGTCCAACACCTTTACAATAAGTTTGTACAACTTCATAATCTTTATCTAAAACAACTAAGTCAGCATCATAACCAACACCAATTGTACCTTTACGATCATCAACATGTAAACATCTAGCAGGGTTTGATGTACAAGCATTGATGGCATAATTAACAGGCACTAATGCGTCTTCAATTAAAATTTTTAATCCTTTATTCACATTTAATGTAGATCCTGCTAAATTACCAGCTTCTACTAAGTGTGCACTACCATCTGGATAAATGACAACTTCTTGTCCACCAAAATCAAATTTAGTACCAACAGGGAATCCTTTACACATTAATGAATCAGTAATCATAATACTATAATCAGGTCCTTTAGAAGTAAAGAAATTATTTAAAGCTGCAAGAGTTGAGTGATTTCCATCACAAATAATTTCTCCATACATATTTCTAATACGTAAAGCACCACCAACTAAACCATTTGCACGATGTGTAAATGGTGTCATTGCATTATAAACATGAGTCATACTTCTTGCTCCATGAGCGTATGCTTGAACAGCTTGTTCATAAGTCGCATTTGAATGTCCAATACTTACAACTACATTATTTTGACTACAATATTTTGTAAGAGCGTAATCTTCATCATTTTCAACAGCCATTGTAATATATTTAATTAAACCATGAGCTGCTTTTTGATATCTTTTAAATTGTTCAATATCAGGTTTTACACAGTATTCTTCAGGTTGAGCTCCTTTATGTGCTTTATTTAAATAAGGACCTTCAAAGTGAATTCCTAAAATTTCAGCACCTTCATAACCTTCTTCAACAACTTTTGCAACATTACTTACTGCATTTGTTAGAACTTCTTCACTTTGAGTAAGAGTTGTTGCAAGGAATGAAGTAACCCCTTCATCAACGATTCCTTTTGTCCATTTTCTTAAACCTTCAGGATCAGCATCATTTGTATCAAAACCATAAGCTCCATGACAATGAATATCAATAAAACCAGGAAGAATTCTTAAATCCCCATAGTCTTTAGTAACTTCTTTTTCATTGTAAGGATATATTTCTTTAATAATTCCATTTTCTAATTCTAATTGTGCAGGAATGAATTGATCAGCAATCCAAACTTTTTTACTTTGTATAATCATAATTTCACCTCAACTTTATTATAGAACACTTTGCTTATCTAGACAAGCAACAACTCTCTTATTTCCTATAAAAATTCAATTTACCTTGACTTTAAATTAGTATATAATAAGTAGCATAATAAGGAGGAGAAGGATATGGATGAAAATTTACTTTTATCATTAATTGAAAACAACGCGAAAATGGAAGTCGTTGATCTTGCGGCCGCCTTAAACGAAACAGAAGAAAATGTTGAAAATAAAATTAAAGATTTAGAGAAAAATAAAACAATCTATGGTTATCATACATTGATCAATTGGGATAAAACAAACCATGATGTATGTACAGCAGTGATTCAAGTTAATGCTAAACCTGAAAGAGATTATGGATATGATCGTATTGCGAAAAAAATCTATAATTTTCCTGAAGTAGATACAATGTATTTATTAGCAGGTAATTATGAATTTTTATTAATTGTTAAAGGAAAGACAATGGTTGAGGTTGCTAAATTCGTTAATAGTCGTTTAGCGGTTATTGAAGGTATTGAAAGAACAGCCACAATGTATGTTTTGAAACAATATAAAAACATGGGTAAACTTGTTGATGGTGATAATAAAGATGCAGCAGAAAGATTATTGGTAACTCCATAATGGATTTTGAAAAAATTGTTAATCCTATTGTAAAAGATATTCCACCTAGTGGAATTCGTAAATTTTTTGATTTAGCTAATCAAATGGAAGGTGTTATTTCTTTAGGGGTAGGGGAACCTGATTTTGCAACCCCTTGGACAATTAGAGAAGCTGCAATCTATTCAATTGAAAAAGGAAAAACATTCTATACTGCAAATCAAGGATTATTAGAATTAAGAAAAGAAATTTGTAAATATCAAAAAAGAAGATTTAATTTAGATTATAAACCAGAACAATGTATTGTTACTGTTGGAGGATCTGAGGGAATTGATTTAGCCTTTAGAACAATTATCAATCCAGGTGATGAAGTCATTTTATTACAACCAAGTTATGTTGCTTATACACCAGGTGTTGCTTTAGCTGGTGGGGTAGTAAGAAACATTACTTTAACAGAAGAAAATGAATTTAAATTAACACCTGAACTTCTAAAAGAAGCTATCAATGAAAAAACAAAAGCAATTCTTTTAAACTATCCAAGTAATCCAACAGGAGGATTCATGACAAGAGAGGATTATGAAAAACTTGTTCCTATCTTTAAAGAATCTGGAATTATGATTATTACAGATGAAATTTATGCAGAACTTTCTTATGAACATAAATTCTGTTCAATTGCTGCATTTGATGAAATCAAAGATCAAGTTATTTTAGTGAGTGGTTTTTCAAAAGCTTATGCAATGACAGGATGGCGTTTAGGATATGTTCTTGCTAATGAATATCTTGTTAAAATGATGAAAAAAATTCATCAATATGTCATCATGTCAGCACCAACATGTGCTCAATATGGAGCCATTGAAGCGATGAGACATTGTGATGAAGAAATTGAAAAAATGCGACAAGCTTATCTTGCAAGAAGAAATTTCTTAGTCAAAACATTTAATGAAATGGGACTTAAAACATTTACACCACAAGGTGCTTTCTATGTTTTCCCATGTATTAAATCAACAGGTCTTACATCAGAACAATTCTGTGAAGAATTATTAAATGATCAGTTAGTAGCCTGCGTACCAGGAAGTGCTTTTGGTGAAGCGGGAGAAGGATATATTCGTGTTTCTTATGCTTATAGTTTAGAAGAACTTAAAGCAGCAACAAAGAAAATTAGAAAATTCTTAGAAAACAGGGGAGTTATTTAACTCCTTTTTTTTGGTTTTAAAATAGATACAAATTAATCATAAAAATCATCATTTCCCTATAATATAGATAAAGA
Organism: uncultured Erysipelotrichaceae bacterium; assembly: GCA_900544435.1. Classification (GTDB taxonomy): domain Bacteria; phylum Bacillota_I; class Bacilli_A; order Erysipelotrichales; family Coprobacillaceae; genus Faecalibacillus. The sequence goes on from UQVG01000046.1 coordinate 10,126, forward strand.
AAAGGGGATGATTTTAATGGTAGTTAAAAGTTATGAACAAATGACAGATGTATCAATTATGGAAGTAAAAACGTATTTATTAATTCATAGTGACGGAATTTATCAACAAGATATTTATGATTTAATGAATACGTGTATTGATGTTTTTCAATTAAAAAGAAAATTAAATAAAAGAAAAGATATTCAATTATGGCTCTTTTCAAATATTAAAAGATATATTGATTGTTGTTTATCTTATAATGAAATGGAATATCATTTAGTCATGATGAATTTATTAATCAATCAACATTTTAAACCATTAGTCGAATATAAATATAATTTATTTTATTATATTTTAGATCATAGTGATTTTAATATAGAAATTTATTGTCTAGTAAGACATTTACTTACATTTAAAATGAATCAACTCAATCAAGTCATTTTAGGTATGACACATTATAAAATGATGAATGATGAACAAACACACTATCAAGCCAGTCTTATTCTTTTATTAGAAAAACAATATAAACAAGCTTATCTTCATTTACCATTTGTAACACTTGATGAAGCCTTTAAACGTTTTGAAAAATCTCTTTATAATTATTCACCATCCCGTTACGAAATGTTGTATCATAAAGATAAGACATATTCTACATTGTATGCTAGATAGGAGATCATTATGGATAGACTTTATTACACATATTTAATTATTAAAGAATCTTTAGATTATATACCTGCTATTGAAATAAAAAAACAACTTGAAGAAAACTATCAAATTAAAGTA
>UQVG01000047.1 GCA_900544435.1 uncultured Erysipelotrichaceae bacterium
AAAAAAATTCTCATTTTTTTCTCATTTTTAGATATAATAGAAGAAAAGGAGAATACATTATGGAATATAATCATGAAAAGATAAAAGAGTATTGGAATCGTTATATTGCTGGTTTTGAAAAATTACCTGATCATTTAGAGGGATTGGATGATCGTATTTTAAATTCATGGAAAAGATCTGTTGGAAGAATTAATCCTTATTCAGCACCAACAAAGCTTTCAAAAGACGAATTGCAAGATTTAATAAATAAAAATGAAACACTTATTAAAGTTGCTTTACCTTATATGATTAAGTTTTATCAAGTGGCTCAAACAGCAACTCAAAACGTATTACTTGCTGATAATAAAGGAAGACAACTTATAAATGTATCAGCAGAAAATCAAGATTTAAAAAAATTAATGACAAAAGCACTTGTTGAAAATGGTATTGATTATTCAGAAGAAGCTTGTGGAACAAGCTCACTAGCTGTTTGTTTACATGAAGATTCACCTATTTTATTACAAGGTTATGAACATTATCGTACCTTATATCATGATTTATCCTGTTTTAGTGCACCGATTCATTCGCTTGGAAATCAACAAGTAGGTAGTATTTGTATTACTGGAAAGATGGAGAATTATCAACCTTTTATTATGAGTGCTCTCATTATTATGATACAAGCAATTGAAAATGAATTACGTTTAACGCAAGCTAATAATATCTTACAAAATGTTGTTGATAATATTTCACAAGGTTTTATTTTGTTAGATTCTTCTTATAAAGTCATGCAATATAATGAACAAGCAGCAAAGATTTTAGAAATCAATACAGATTTATTAAATCATCATTTAAATGATTTCTTTATTGATGACTTTTCATTATTACCAAAAAGTCATCAAAGTACTCCTTATACACTCACTAAAAAGAATCATCTAAAAATACCTCTTTCACTACAATTTATACCTTTACAAGAAAATAAACAAAAAGATATGTATCTTATGATGATGACATCATTTAATGATTTTAAAATGGAAACAAGTATGAAAGTAGGTTATATAGCTAAATATTCTTTTGATGATATTATTGGAGAATCTATCGCAATGAATAAAGTAAAAGAGTTAGGAAAAATGGCTGCTAAAACAGATTCTAATGTTTTAATTGTAGGAGAAAGTGGAACAGGTAAAGAATTAACAGCCCAAGCTATTCATAATGATTCTTTAAGAAGAAGTGGACCTTTTGTAACACTTCATTGTAGTGCGATTCCTAATGAAATGATGGAAATTGAATTATTTGGTGATGAAAAGAGTTATCAAATGGGAAAGATTGAACTTGCAGAAAAGGGAACATTGTTTTTAGATGAAATTGAATATATGTCATTTGAATGTCAATCTAAGCTTTTTGAGTTTTTAAATAATAAAATACTTCATCAAAGAAAAATAGATGTTCGTATGATTGCTTCAACACAAGCAGATTTATTATATCGTGTTAATCAACAGCTTTTTAAAGGAGAACTTTATTATAAATTAAATGTCATGAATATTGTTATTCCACCTCTTAGACAAAGAAGAGATGATATTATGCCTTTGGTTTCTTATTATTTAAATAAGTATAGTCATATTTTAAGAAAAGAGATCACAGGGATTGAAAAAGAATGCAGTGAAGTTTTAGTGAATTATAATTGGTTAGGGAATATTCGAGAGCTTGAAAGTACGATGGAACATTTAATTAATATTTCTAAAACAAAGATTTTATTATTTAATGATTTACCTGCAAATATTGTCACAAGCTATATGACACAAAAATATACCAGTGGTCAAACAGATCAAATTAAATCCCCTGAAGTTGTTGAATATGGAGAAATTATACGTTTATTAAAACAAGAACATGGACATATGAAAACAGTGGCTAAGTTGTTAGATATGCCATTAAGTACACTTTATCGTAAGTGTAATAAGTATAATATTGAGCCTAAACAATATAAATCTTGGTAGGAGAAAATTTATGAAAATCGTAGAAGAATTATCAAAGAAAATAAAGCTTACTGAAACTGAAAAAGAAATACTTGAATATATGGTAGAAAATCTAGATGTTTTACCAAAGTTATCTTCAAGAAAATTGGCTGAAAAAACGTATACTTCACCAACGACTATAGTACGTTTTGTCAAGAAATTAGGTTATCAAAATTATAATGATTTTAAATATAATATTATTTCTAAACTAAAAAATAATAATGAAGAAAGTCAAATAACCTCTCATGAAAAAGCATTATCTGTTTTAAATAAAGTTGAAAAAATACAAATTGAAGCGATGAATGATTTTAAAAATAAAATCTCTTTAGAAACATTTCAAGAAATAATCGATGCATGTTATCAACATCAATATATTGATATAATCGCTAATGATTGTAATGCGATTTTAGGAAAATATGCTTTACATTATTTAAGTTCATTAGGAAAGATCGTACAGGTTTATCATGAAACAGATCAACAAATTTATGCCAGTATGAATGTTCCTCATGATCATTTAGTCATTATTATTAGTAAATATGCTTTGCATGAAACACTTTTAAATTGTGCTTTAACTTTAAAAAGAAGGCATATTAAAACGATTGCTATTACGAATCATCAAGAAAATATCTTATCAAAAAGATGTGATTACGTATTAGCTATTCCTTTTTATACAAATAAAGATCGTTTTGATGAACTACAATTTCATATAACTGTTAAATATATTTTTGATTGTCTATTTTCAACTTTATATTCATATGATATTGAAAAAGCTAAACAGATGACAAAGGTTCATACCGCTATCTTTTTTGATAAGATGTAACATTGTTACATCTTGTTTTTTTATTCTTGTAAACAATGTTACACAATCAACTTAAAGCCTTGTGAAAACACTTACAATTTCTATAATGACAAGTGGAGGTAAGAGAAAATGAAAAATATTATGTTAGTATGTGGGGCAGGAATGTCTACAAGTTTATTAGTTACAAAAATGGAAAAGGCAGCAAAGGCTTTAGGTGATGAGGTCCATATTTTTGCTTTACCGATTTCAGAAGGAATTAAAAGATTACAAGAAGTGGATTGTTGTTTACTTGGACCACAAGTAAGATATGAAAAGAAAAATATTGAACAAAAGATTCAAGAGTTAGGATTAAGTGTTCCTTTTGATGTTATTGATATGAGAGATTATGGTACTATGAATGGTGAAAAGGTATATGCCTTTGCTAAAGCATTAATGGGTGAGTAGGATGGCATTTCCAAAAGATTTTTTATGGGGTGGAGCGAGTGCAGCTCACCAATTTGAAGGAAATTATCATGGTGATGGTAAAGGACTTTGTTCAGCTGATTGTGTTACACGTGGAGATGGTAGAAAGAATATTCAAAGACGTGTCACTTTTAAAACGCCTGATGGAAAAGTAGGGTCACAAGTTGTTTTTCCATATGATGATTTACCTGAAGGGGCGATTGTTCAATGTTTGGATAATGAATATTATCCAACACATGAGGCTGTTGATCATTATCATCATTATAAAGAAGATATTGCTTTAATGGCAGAAATGGGCTTTAAATGTTATCGTATGTCTATTAATTGGTCACGTATTTATCCTTTAGGATATGGAAAAGTTAATGAAGAAGGTTTGAAATTTTATGATGATTTATTTGATGAATGTTTAAAGTATGGTATTGAACCGGTTGTCACACTTTTCCACTTTGAAACACCATTACAACTTGTTAATGAAATGGGTGGTTGGATTGATCGAAGATGTGTTGATTATTTTGTTGAATACTGTAAAACTGTTTTTACTAGATATCAAAATAAAGTGAAATATTGGATGACTTTTAATGAAATCAACAATATGGAAATTCTACCACTCTATGCTGGAGGTATGGTTAAAAATGATGATCAATCTAAAGCCGTTGGTTCTTATCATCAATTTTTAGCCAGTGCTAAAGCTGTTAAATTGGCACATCAAATCAATCCTGATATGAAAGTAGGAATGATGATTGCTTATACAGCTTGTTATGCTTTAACATGTAATCCAATTGATGAATTAAAGAAAATGAAAGATGATCAAATCAGGCATTTTTATATGGATGTTCAATGTCGAGGGGCTTATCCTTCATATAAATTAAAAGAATATGAAAGAAAAGGAATTGTTTTACCAATTCAAGAAGGTGACTTAAATATATTAAAAGAAGGCACAGTAGATTATATTGGTTTTAGTTATTATTCAAGTTCTTGTGTTTCTGGTGATCCAAAACAAGAAACGACAAGTGGAAATATGACAACATCTGTTATTAATCCGTATCTTGAAAAAAGTGCTTGGGGTTGGTTAATTGATCCTATAGGCTTAAGAATAGCGTTAAATCAACTACAAGAAAGATATCAACTACCTTTATTTATTGTAGAAAATGGTTTAGGAGCATTAGATCAATTTGAAAACGGAAAGATTCATGATGATTATCGTATTGATTATTTAAGAAAACATATTCAAGCTATGAAAGATGCTATTGAAATAGATGGTGTTGATTTAATGGGTTATACCCCTTGGGGATGTATTGATCTTATTTCTGCAGGAACTGGAGAAATGCAAAAAAGATATGGTTTTGTTTATGTAGATAATGATGATTTAGGTAAAGGAACTAAAAAACGTTATAAAAAAGATTCATTTTATTGGTATCAAAGAGTTATTCAAAGTAATGGTAATGATTTAGGAGAATAATTATGATAGGAACCATTGCAGCGATATTAACAACAGGTTCATTTTTGCCACAAGCTTTCAAAGTCATTAAAACAAAAGATACAGAAGGTATTTCTTTATTAATGTATATCATGAATGTAACAGGTATCTTTTTATGGTTTATTTATGGTTTAATGATTCATGATGGAGCACTTATTATAGCAAATGGTATTACGTTTGTTTTATCATCTATTATCTTAATATGTAAATTAAAATATAAATAGGAGAAAGATTATGCTTCATAAAGTTAAGGTTACAGTTATTGATAAAAAATGTTATGTTGATTTACAAGAACAATACTGTCATGATCCTAAGTCAGGACCTTGTCCTTGTTATCAAGTAGGAGATGAATTTATTTTTGAAAGATATGGTGGCAAAGATGACTATTGGCATGGTGGCTTAAATACTCTTGTTAAAACAAAAGGGAATCCAGAGATGATTGCTGGTGGAAGTAAAATGCCTTTTTGCTCGGAGGTATGGGATGCTATTTCTAGATATATTTATACAGGCCTTCAAGGTGGTTCAATCATGAAAGGTTGGATGAAGGATGAAAATACGATGATTACTTGTTGTAATGATGGTACAAGACCTGTTATTTTTAAAATTGAAAGACTTGATTATAAGGTTTTATATGTTGATGATTTAAATAATGACCAAATAACAACACTTACTTCTTTAGAAAATGTATCATCAATTGAAAAGAAAGAACAATGGATTGAAGTTTTTCTACGTCATGAAATAGATAATCAAAGCTTATTGAATTATTGTCAACACCATGGAATCCATGTATTAAAAATAGATGAATAATCTTAATAAATCAATTGTATTTTGAGACAAAAATTGCTATTATAACAGTGGAGAAATTGTCTTCAAAAATCAGGAGATTCCCTGCCAAACAGTGGGAGCTAAAAAATCAGGAAATTCCTTGCCAAACAGTAGGAGCTAAAAAATCAGGAGATTCCCTGCCAAATAGTGGGAGCTAAAAAATCATAGATTTCTTATAAGAAATCAAATACTTATACGAAGAGATAACCTCTTCGTTTTTTTATTATCTAAAAGGAGCTATATTTATGAAATTATATGAAATTGATAGTCAATATATGGAATATTTATACAAAGCAGATTCAAAAGTTTTAATACATAATAGTGGAAATCATCAAAGAAAATTTATTGCTATAAAAGTATTAATAAATGGTTATAAGTATTTTGTTCCATTATCTTCACCTGATAAAAGAGATTATTATAATGATCAAGATGGTCATAAAAGAGTTCAATTTACACGAGTTCCAACTATTAAAAGAATATTTAATGGAAATCCAACGGTTGAATCATATCTAGGAAAGTTATTATTTAATAATATGATTCCTGTTCCTGAAGGATGTTATCATGAGTTTAATATTTTTTTAGAAAAAGATTTAAAGTATAAGGGATTATTAATAGATCAAGTTCAGGTTTTAAGAAGTTTTAAAAATCAAGAGGATATATTGAGACGAGCACAAATTGTTTATAAACTGAAAAAAAGAAAATCTTCTTATAATTATATAAAATTAGCAACGGTTGATTTTGAATTATTGGAAAGAAATTGTGATGAATGGAATAAGGTGTTTATAAAATAAGGATGTTAATGATTTGTTCAAAAAAATATACTATAATAATGTAAGAAACGAAAGGAGAGACTTATGAAAAAATATTTAGCGTTTGATGTTGGGGGAACATCTGTCAAATATGCTGTTGTAAATGAAGAAGGAGAAGTGTCTTCATCAAATAAATTTAAAACACCAGATACACTAGAAAAAATGTATCAAGAAATAGAAAATGTAGCTCATGAATATCAAGATGTAGAAGGAATCGCTTTATCAATGCCAGGAGCTGTTGATAGTGATGGTGGTATTATTTATGGTTCAAGTGCTATCGATTATATTCATGGTCCAAATATTAAAGAAGATTTAAAACAACGTTTAAATAAAGATGTTGAATTTGAAAATGATGCTAACTGTGCGGCCCTTGCAGAAGTATGGAAAGGTGTTGCATGTCATGAAAATGATTGCTGTTTTATTGTTAGTGGGACAGGAATTGGTGGAGCGGTTATTAAAGATCGTCATGTTCATCATGGAAATGCATTACATGGTGGAGAATTTGGTTATATGATTATGAGATATGATCAAGATGAAAAGAAATATTATACATGGTCAGATGATGGATCAACTGTTGCGGTAACTAAAAGAGTAGCTAAGGAATTAGGCGTTGATTATCATACTTTAGATGGTAAAGAAGTTTTTGATCAAGCAGATAATAATGAAGTTTATAAAAAATATGTTGATGAATATTATCGTACTCTTGCAATGGGTATTTATAATTTACAATATGCTTATGATCCAAGCATGATCATTATTGGTGGAGCTATTTCATCAAGAAGTGATTTATTAGATAAAGTCAATGAACAATTAGATATTATTTTTTCTCAATTAACGCATGCACATGTACGACCAAATATTAAAGTATGTCAATTTGGCAATGATGCAAATTTAATTGGAGCAACTTATCATTATATTCAAAGACATTAAGGAGGATTTTATGAATAAAGCAATACCTAAAATTAATACACAACTTAGAAGTCATACAATTCTTGTACCTGAAGTTTATCGTGAAGCTACAGGAGTTTTAATTAATGGAAAAAGAATTAAATCACTCGTTTTTTCAACAGATGTAGCGGTGATTGCTAATTGTAATGCGGATGCTGTTATTGCAGTTTATCCTTTTACACCAACAATACAAATTACAGAAGCAATTATTTCAGTTGCGCAAAGACCTGTTTTTGTTGGTGTTGGTGGTGGAACAACTGCCGGTAAACGTGTTGAATCGATTGCTTTAGATGCAGAGTTACATGGAGCAACAGCTGTTGTTTTAAATGCACCAACAACAACTGAATTTGTTCAAAATCTAGCAGATGATATTGATATTCCTGTTGTTTTAACAATTGTTTCTTTAAATGAAGATTTAGAAAAAAGAATGTTACATACAAAAGCAAATATTATAAATGTATCTGGAGGAAAAGATACTGTTAAAATCGTTAAAAAATTAAGAGAAATTGATCCTAATTTCCCTATTATTGCTACTGGTGGACCAACAGAAGAAACAGTTAGAGAAGTTATTCAAGCAGGAGCAAATGCTGTAACCTTTACACCACCTACAAATGGTGAAATCTTTAAAGGAATGATGGAAGAATATCGACATAGATATGATTAAGAGGAGAAATCCTCTTTTTTTTTGAGATGATTTTCTATATAATTGACAAAGAGGTGAATGAAATGAAACAATATTTAGATATGTGTCAATATATATTAGAAAACGGTCAAGATAGAGATGATCGTACAGGAACAGGAACACGTAGTGTTTTTGGCTATCAAACACGTTATGATTTAACAGATGGTTTTCCTTTACTTACAACAAAGAAAATGTTTTTAAGACCTATTGCTGAAGAATTATTATGGTTTATTAAAGGAGATACTAATATAAAATATCTTGTTGATAGAAATGTGAAGATTTGGAATGAATGGCCTTATGAGGCTTTTAAGAAAAGTGAAGATTTTCATGGAGAAACTTTAGAAGAATTTGTTGCTAAAATCAAAGAATTACCAGCAGATGATCCATTTGTTGTTAAATATGGTGAATTAGGACCAGTTTATGGTAGACAATGGCGTAATTTTAATAATGAGGGTGTTGATCAAGTAGCAAAACTTGTTGATTCATTAAAAAATAATCCATTTTCAAGAAGACATATTATTTGTGCCTGGAATCCAGCAGAAGTTGATGAAATGGCACTTCCACCATGTCATGCTTTTTTACAATTTTATGTAAGCAATGATAAAAAATATTTAAGTTGTCAATTATATCAAAGAAGTGCAGATACATTTTTAGGAGTACCATTTAATATTGCATCTTATGCTTTATTTACAGCAATGCTTGCTCAAGTATGTGGGTACAAACCAAAGGAATTTGTGCATACTATAGGAGATGCTCATATTTATAAAGATCATTTTGGTGTTGTTAAGGAACAAATTTCTAGAACTCCTTATCCTAAATGTCAACTTGTTTTAAATCCAGAAGTTAAATCTATTTTTGATTTTACAATAGATGATATAAAAATTGAAAATTATCAATCTCATGGTAAACTTGTTGGAAAGGTGAGTGTCTAATGATTTCTATTATTGTAGCAACAGATGATGATTTATTAATTGGTAAAAAAGATTCTTCTAATGGAATGCCTTGGCATAATAAAGAAGATTTACAACATTTTAAAAAAACAACACTTCATCAAACAATTTTAATGGGAAAAACAACATACATGGCAATAGGAAGACCACTTCCTCATAGAAAAACAATTGTTGTAACACGTGGTGAATTAGATGATGAACGTGTAGAAGTAAGACATGATTTAGTAGAAACGATTCAAGAATATAAAAATAAAAAGGAAGATTTATTTATTTGTGGAGGGGCTTCTATTTATAAGCAAGCACTTCCTTATGTAGATGAGTTGATTATTTCTAGAATACCAGGAAAACATGAAGGTGAAACTTATTTTCCTAAGTTTGATGATTTTGATTTTAAATTAGTGAAACAAGAACAATTAGAAACATTTACATTACAAATATATAAAAAGGGATGATTATATGAAAAGAATTATTTTAGTTGTATTAAGATGTATTTTTAAATTACCTTATTGGTGGTTTTATAAATTAAAACAATATCAAAATAAAGAAAAATATCCAACAATTGATGAAGGATATCAATTTATACATAATGTTGCTGATGAAATTGTAAAAAAAGCAAGAGTAGATTTAGAATGTTATGGTTTAGAAAATCTTCCTCAAGAAAATGGATATCTCATTACTCCTAATCATCAAGGATTATTTGATATTGTGGCTGTTTTTAAAACACATGATAAAACAGCTAAATTTGTATTAAAAAAAGAATTAGCATCTACAATTTTAATTAAAGATGTTGTTAAAACATTAGACTATTATGCTTTAGATCGTAGTAATATTAGAGATGGTGCAAAAATGGTCAAAAATGTTTCTAAAGAAATAGAAGCAGGTATGAATTGTGTTATTTATCCAGAAGGAACACGTTCTAAACAAGGAAATAAAATGGGTGAATTTAAAGGTGGAACCTTTAAAATTGCTTTAAAATCTCATTGTCCAATTGTTCCAGTAGCAATGATTGATTGTTATCAAGTATTTGATAACAATACAATTAAACCCGTAAAAGCACAAATTCATTATTTAAAACCAATTGAATATGATGAATATAAAGATTTAAAAACACCTGAAATTGCTGCTCTTGTTCAAAGTAGAATTCAAGCGTGTATGGATGAGTATTGTTAATGTTTATACATGTAAATGGTGTGCGCTTGTTTTATGAAAAACAAGGAACAGGGAAACCTTTAATTTTACTTCATGGAAATGAAGAAGATCATCGTATTTTTGATGAAGCTATAGAATTATTAAAAAAGCATTATACTGTTTATGCTGTTGATTCTAGAGGACATGGTCAAAGTGATAAAGTTCTAGAATATCATTATCTAGATATGGCAAAGGATATCCAAGAAATGATTGAACAACTTGAATTAAAAGATGTTTCTTTAATGGGAAGTAGTGATGGAGCAATTATTGGTTTATTAATAGGAAGTCTTTATCCAAAACTTGTAGATCATTTAATTCTTGCAGGAGTCAATGTTAAACCCAATGGTGTTATATTAGAAGTTTATCAAGAAATGAAGGAACAATATCAAAAAACAAAAAATCCTTTAATTAAAATGATGTTAGAAGAACCCCATATTTCTAATCAACAACTTCATCAAATAGAAGCTAAAACATTACTACTTGCAGGAAGTGATGATTTAATTAAATTAGATCATATTGAACGTATTTCACATCATATTAAAAACTGTGAGTTTAGAATTCTCGAAGGAGAAGATCATAGCAGTTATATTATTCATAACAAAAAGATTGCTAAAATTATATTAGAAGAATTAAAAGGTCTTTTGGTACAATCTTTTT
>UQVG01000048.1 GCA_900544435.1 uncultured Erysipelotrichaceae bacterium
TAAACAATACACTTATCTTATTAACATTCAATAAGAATAGTATTTATCTAATTATACATTAGAATTGTTGTTTTTTTATCGTTTTACAAAATATTCTCTATAAAAGAAAAAATTCGTAAATCAAAATTGATTTACGAATCAAAGAACAAAAAAGGGCTTCTTCTATCTTGAAACCCTTTTTTATTTAGCAAATTTTTCGCTAGATTAAGCTAATTCAGCAAAATATTTAATAGTTCTAACCATGTTAGAAGTATATGAGTTTTCGTTGTCATACCAAGCAACTGTTTGAACTTCAGTAGTTCCGTTGTCTAATGGTTTAACCATAGTTTGAGTTGCATCGAATAATGATCCGTAAGTGATTCCTACGATATCAGAAGATACTAATGGTTCTTCAGTATATCCGAATGATGGAGTAGTTGCTGCTTTCATAGCTGCATTTACTTCTTCAACTGTAACTTCACCTTCAACAACTGAAGTTAAGATAGTTGTAGATCCAGTTGGAACTGGTACACGTTGTGCAGAACCAATTAATTTACCATTTAATTCTGGGATTACTAATCCGATTGCTTTTGCAGCACCTGTTGAGTTAGGAACGATGTTAACTGCAGCTGCACGAGCTCTTCTTAAGTCACCTTTTCTATGAGGTCCGTCTAATACCATTTGGTCTCCAGTGTAAGCATGAACTGTTAACATGATACCAGATTTGATTGGTGCTAATTTATTTAAAGCGTTAGCCATTGGTGCTAAACAGTTAGTTGTACATGAAGCTGCTGAGATGATAGTGTCAGAAGCTTTTAAAGTACCTTCGTTTACACCGAATACGATTGTTGGTAAGTCATTTCCAGCAGGTGCTGAGATAACAACTTTTTTAGCTCCAGCATCGATATGAGCTTGAGATTTAGCTTTAGATACATAGAATCCAGTACATTCTAATACTACGTCTACACCGATTTCTCCCCATGGTAATTCAGCTGCGTTAGCTTTAGCGTAGATTTTGATTTCTTTTCCATCAACTGTGATTGAATCTTCACCAGCTTCTACTGTATCAGCTAATGCATATTTACCTTGTGCTGAATCATATTTTAATAAGTGTGCTAACATTTTAGGATTAGTTAAATCGTTGATTGCTACAACTTCATATCCTTCTGCATTAAACATTTGTCTGAATGCTAGACGTCCGATACGTCCAAATCCGTTAATTGCTACTTTTACTGCCATTTTATTAATATTCCTCCTTGTAAATAGCTTTTATGCCATTATTATAAGTCAAAAACTTCACAAAAGCAACTATTACAACGTTGATTTCTTGTATAAGATGCATTAATTTTTCCTTTATTTTTCTAATAATTCCCATTCTATCGTATCGTTAGCGCTTACACTTTTTTTGACCTTTTTTTAAAAAAATTTTATTAATTTTTACAAATTAAATAACCTAAGAATATTTTCTTAAATACCTTTCTATAATTACATATGGAGGTTATTTTATGCATCTAATACCAACCGTTATAGAAAAAGATAAAAATCATCAATATGCTTATGATATTTATTCTAAACTGTTAGAAGAAAGAATTATTCTTCTAACAGGAACAATTGACGATGCCATGGCTAGTTCAATTATTGGCCAATTGCTTTATCTAGAAGCGCAAGATAATAAAAGCGATATTTACATGTATATCAACTCTCCTGGAGGTAGTGTTTCTGCAGGACTTGCTATTTTTGATACAATGAATTTTGTTTCATGTGATGTCAGTACAATTTGTTGTGGCATGGCCGCTAGTATGGCTTCTATTCTTTTAAGTGCAGGTACTCATGGAAAAAGGTGTGCCTTAAAAAATAGCGAAATTATGATTCATCAACCACTTGCTTCTTTAGAAGGACAAGCAAGTGATATTGAAATTAACGCTAAAAGAATCTGCAAACAAAAGAAAAAGCTTTTCCTTATTTTAAGTGAAAATTCTAAACAATCTTTAGAAAAAATTACTCACGACTGTGATCGTGACTACTATCTAGATCCTATAGAAGCCTTAGAATACGGTCTCATTGATGAAATTATTTAGGGGATCTTATATCCCTTTTTTTACATAAATAAAGACAAATACCACTTAAAATACCTAAAATAAAATAACCATTCATGTTTGTATGATCACCAGTCTTAACTACTTGAATAATCGGTTGATCATACATAATTACCTTTTGTACTTGTCCTGTATTTTTAATAACAAATTCAACTTTTTCACTTTTTTCATAACCATTTGGTGCAAGAGTTTCCTCTAATATATATTTTTTTCCTACTTCCAAATGACTTATACGATGTTCTTGACTAGTAGAAATCCAAGAATCAACAATTTCACCCTTTTCATTTTTTACTTGTAAATGAGCTCCTGCTAATTCTTTTTTGTTTGTAATATCTTTTTTAGAAATATCCACTTTAATATCTTCATCTACTACTTTTAAAACAATATCTTTATCACCAATTTCAAACACTTGTTCTTTAAAAGTTGCATAACCTTTAGGAGTCAAAGTTTCTCTAAGAATATATTTTTCTCCGTTATTTAAACCTTGAACTAAATGAGCTGTTTCATTTCCTTGAATATCTATACAATAATAAGCTACATCTTCATCATCTTTTAACATCAAAAAATAATCATCAGATTTTAATTGTGGTACAATGCGATACTCCTCACCATCTTCATTTTCACCTTCACAAATTTCTCTTTTTAACATTTTCTTTTTCATATCATTATCGATATCAATAAGATGTTGTCCTGTTATCCATTGATCAACTCTATTTTTTGTCTTTGTAGAAGCAACTGTAAGTTGTGCACCTTTCAATAAACTACCATCTTCTTTTTGTTTATAAACTTTTACCATTGAATTTACCATTTCCACTTTTTGATTTTCTTTTTCATAAGAAACAGTAAAAGTAATATCATTTGTTAGTGTAAAACCTAATGGTGCTAAATCTTCATGTAAAGTATATGTTTTTCCTTCTTCTAAACCACTTACATGATGTGCTTTTCCATCACTAAACCATTGTTCTAAAACATTTCCATTTTCATCTATAACTTGTAATAAAGCACCTGCTATTTCTTCACCACCTAAAGATATTTTAGAAACAGTCATCACTTTATCTTTCATATTCACTTTTTGAATTTTTCCATCCTCATTGATTTTAAATTCAATCTTAGATGCTTTAACATAACCAGCCGGACTAGTATCTTCATTTAAATAATACGTTTTACCACTTTCTAAACCATCTATTTCATGGGCTTTATCAGATGAAACCCATTCATCTATAAGAGCCCCTTCTTGATTAGTAACAGACATCTTGGCACCAATAACTTCTTGATCCCCTGTAACATCTGTTTTAGTAAAGATTGTTTTTGTTATTTGGTTAGTTTGTTCATGTGATTTTGTATAAATAGTTGTAGTGTAATCTTTTTGCGTAATAGAAAATTCATACGGTGTATCATCTAGCACATAACCACTTGGACATTCAACTTCTACTACTTGATATTTTCCTAAAGGAATTCCTGTAACCTCTAATTGTCCATTTTCATCTATAGACATAATTCCTTTTTCATTAATTGTTCCTTTTGATACGTCAACACCATTTGAATAAGTCATTGTTTGACCATCATTTGTATCAATAATACATTTTCCACTTCCTAAAGTAATTTTATCTCCTTTAGAATATAATTTTTTTAAAGATACTGTATCAAAAATATCATCCGCTGCTACAATTTGATATTTTGTTTTTGTAATATCTTTATCTGCAAGATCTATAGCTCCTTGTTGAGCATTTTCAAGCTTCTTTTGAAGCTTTAATGTTCCTGTTGGTCTTAATGTATTTACAACAATTTTCTTTGTTGTTTGATCTTTTACAATTGTAACTTGCCATTTAGCAATAGCCGGTGCATAATGATCATCACATTCAATTTCAGTAAGTGAATACGTTCCTACTGGTAAATAATCAATTAATAATTCATAGTCACCATTTTCATCCTTTGTTACTTCAAAAGTTTCATCATACCCACTATAAGATGTTGAAATTAATCTAAACTTTGAATTTTTTTGAAATTGAGATGTATTATCAACTTTAGAAAGACGTAATGCTCCAAAATCAAGCCAATCAACTTCATATTTTAAAATATTTCCATCAGGATCTAAATTCCATGAACCCTCTGTTTGTGTTCCATCCGCACCATCTTTAATAGCTAATGCTGTAAACATTTCACACCCTTTTCCAGCAATATTTCCTGATTTATAATTTTTAGGACTATTTTTACAAGGTGCTGTTAAATAAAAACTTTCTCCACCATTAACATGTGCTACACCACCTGTTTGTTCGGTCCCCTTTGTTACATTATGCAATGTCACATGATCTTGTAAAGATACATTAATTGTAGCGTGACTTGTTCCTTCTAATTTAACAATATTTGTTTTTTGAAGTTTATTTTCTTTATCAAACTCTGCTTTAAAAAAAGCTGTCATACCACCATCTTGACTTGGATTAAAATAAGCATATCCAATATCAGGTTGATCCATAATCCAATGATAACCCCATAAAATGTTATCACCATAGCCACCATTACCATCAGAATTTGGCCATTTTGTATTAAAATCTTTTAAATTCAATCCCATTAAATCTCCTGCATATGCATAAGAAAGCCAAATATGTGTAAACAAATAAGCCCCGTCATCAAAATTACCATACTGATCACCAAAATCATCTGGTACACAAGCCTTTAATTCAGCTGCGTACATTTCTTTAGATGCTTGATTGTATCCTGGACCACCAAAACCATAATAAAGAATTTTTCTTACAGCTTCATTATTTTCAATCACCTGTGCTGGATATTTACCAACAGATGGTGATTTTTTACTTGATTCTAAACAATAAGCATATTTATCATCATATTTACACATATAAGTTGACCATCTTTTAGTACTTCCTATTTTAGATGACCACCACCAAGGATAATTAATTTCTTTAATTCTCGTAAACTCATGTGGTGTACTATTATCCCATGCTTCTACATTATTTGTATACTTTTGTAAAAAGCACATTGATAAAACAAGCATGATTACCGCAAATAATTTTACTGCTTTATCAAATATTTTTCTTTTCTTCATTTTCCTATTCCTCCATTTATTTAATTTTAATCATAAAAAAAGACAATCTTACGATTGCCTATGGACCTAAAATCCATTTATATACATATATTTTCATCTTCTATATCCTTTCTAAATAAAAAAAGCATCCCTAAGCATGCTTTAATACACAAAAAAACCGCTTATTAAGCGGTTTAAAGAATTAGTTAATTCTTTCAATAGTATAGCCATTTTCTTTAAATTTTTCGACAATAGCTTGAATATGAGCTTCACCATTAGTTTCACAAGTTACTCTTAATTCTACTTCAGAGAAACGAGCAAAGTTCTTAAATTGGTTATGTTCAACTCCAATAACATTTGCATTACATTCATTAAGTAAATGAGAAACAATTTCTAATTGTCCTGGAATATCTGGTAATTGTACTGAGAATGTTAAAATTCTTCCTCTTGAAATAAGTCCCTTATTGATCATTGAAGAAATTGTCATAACATCCATATTTCCACCTGAAATAAGTGAAACAACTTTTTTACGTTTACAATGTAATTTCTTTAAAGCTGCAAGTGATAAAATACCTGATCCTTCAGCAATTAATTTATGTTTTTCAACAAGTAATAAGAAAGCTTCCATAAGTTCATAATCACTTACAGTCACAATTTCATCAACATATTTTTTAATATATTCAAATGGAGTTTCTCCAATTTGTTTAACTGCTGTCCCATCAGCAATTGTACTTACTTCAGTTAATTTAACAAGTTGATCATCTTCTACTGCAGCAAGAGCACTCGCTGCACCTTCTGGTTCAACACCAACGATTTTAACAGATGGATTGATTTGTTTTGCTGCACAAGCAATACCTGAAATTAATCCTCCACCACCAATTGGTACTAAAATATAATCAACATCTGGTAATTCTTCCATGATTTCTAAAGCGATTGTTCCTTGTCCTTCCATAACATCTTCATCATCAAAAGGATGAACAAAAGTATATCCTTCGCTTTTTTGTAATTCTACAGCTTTTTCATAAGCTTCATCATAGGCTTCACCATATAATACAACATCTGCTCCATGTGCTTTTGTAGCATCAACTTTAATTAATGGTGTATGTGCTGGCATACAAATTGTTGCTTTGACCCCTAATTTTTTTGCTGCATAAGCAACACCTTGTGCATGATTTCCAGCTGAAGAAGCAATTAAACCCTTTTTCTTTGCTTCATCATCTAATTTCATAATTTTATTGTAAGCACCTCTAATTTTGAATGCTCCTGTTTTTTGTAAGTTTTCAGGTTTGATATAAACATCATTTCCACATTCTTCAGAAAAGGCATCACTATGTATTAAATGAGTTGGTAAAATCACTTCATCAACTCTTTTTTTAGCCGCTTTAAAATCTTCTAATTTTAACATTTAAATTCCCTCCGTCTAAGTATCATAATTATATCACTATTCTTTGATAAAACAATTATTTTGTTTTAATTTGATTCGTGCTTTCATCATAATAATAGTCGTTTTCTACTAGTCTTTTCATAAAATCAGTTTCATCTAAATCATAAATAGAAAGAACATGAGATAATTGCATATCATCATCTCTTAATTTCATATTAATCATACTTACTAACATATGGATATCTTTTGGCATTTTTCTAACTCCTTTATTAATTCTATTTTGAGACATTACTATTATACATGATTTTTTGATGTTTTTTGTCTCAAATTTGTCTCAAAAGTTATTCACATTTAAAATTGTATAAAATCGATTATTTTTTATCATATTAATTATTTCTTATTGATTTTTTATAAATCATATAATATACTGTAAGCAAGTTAAAGGCAAAGACAAGGAGAGTAGTATTTTTACGAAACAACAGCGAGCTAGTAGATGGTGAAAGACTAGCAGTGAACAAAAATATGAAGAACACCTTCGAGCTGTCTACCGAAAGCAATGCAAGTAGGCTAGAACGTTTCTAGTTATGTTACAACTAGCGGGTATCGAGTACTCTTAGAAGTATTTTCCGTACCATGTATATCTTTGGATTTATATGTTACACGATACTCGCACACTATGTGCGTTTTTTAATTATAAGGGGGATATTAAAATGTGTGGTTTTTTAGTCGTTGGAAGTGAAGAATTTGAATTACAGGTTTTCCAAAAAGCTTTAGATAAAGCAGCGTATCGTGGACCTGATTATCAACATGTCTCAATTGATCATGGGATAACATGGGGATTTAATCGTTTATCAATTATGGATTTATCAACAAATGGAAATCAACCTTTTGTTTATAAAGATTATACACTTGTATGTAATGGAGAAATATATAACTATCCAGCATTAAAAACAAAACTTGAAAGTAGCTATACTTTTAAATCTGGAAGTGACTGTGAAGTTTTGATTCCATTATATGAACAATATGGACTTGAAATTTTATGTAAATATTTAGATGCTGAATTTGCTCTTGTTTTATACGATAACAAAACAAAACAATTAATGGCAGCAAGAGACCCTATGGGAATTAGACCTATGTTTTATGGTTACAGTAAAAAAGAACATCAAATTTGTTTTGCATCTGAAGCAAAGGCACTTTTTGATTTATGTGATGATATTATGCCTTTTCCACCAGGACATTATTATTTAGATGGTCAATTTGTTTGTTATAATGATTTAAGTGATCCTAAAACAATCGTTGATGATGACTTAGAAACAATTGCTGGAAAATTAAAAACAAAACTTGAAAAAGCGGTAGAAAAAAGATTTATGTCTGATGCACCTATCGGTTATTTATTAAGTGGTGGATTAGATTCTTCTTTAGTATGTGCCATTGGACAAAAATTATCAGATAAACCTATTCGTACTTTCGCTATCGGTATGGAAAGTGATCCAATTGATTTAAAATATGCAAAACAAGTTGCTGATTATTTAGGAACAGAACATACAGAAGTTATTATGAATAAGGAAGATCTCTATCAACATTTAAAAGAAGTCATTTATCATCTTGAAACTTTTGATATTACAACAATTCGTGCGAGTATGGCTATGTATATTTTATGTAAATATATTCATCAAAATACTGATATTAAAGTTATTATGACTGGTGAAGTTTCAGATGAATTATTTGGTTATAAATATACTGACTTTGCGCCTAACGCTAAAGCTTTCCAAGAAGAAGCAAGTAAAAGAATTAAAGAGCTTTATATGTATGATGTTTTAAGAGCTGATCGTTGTATTTCTGCTCATGCTCTTGAAGGACGTGTTCCTTTTGCAGATCTTGATTTTGTTGATTATTCTATGTCTATTGATCCTGCAAAAAAAATGAATGTTTATAATAAAGGTAAATATTTATTAAGACATGCTTTTGAAGGTACTGATTATTTACCACACGATATTTTATTTAGAGAAAAAGCTGCTTTTTCAGATGCTGTTGGTCATTCAATGGTTGATTATTTAAAAGAATTAGCTGAAGATAAATACAGTGATGAAGATGTTTTAAACGCTAAAGATAAATATTCATATTGTACACCTTTTACTAAAGAATCATTAATGTACAGAGATATTTTTGAATCATTCTTCCCACAACAAGGAAAATGGATCAAAGATTTCTGGATGCCAAATAAAGAATGGGAAAACTGTGATGTTGATGATCCAAGTGCTCGTGTACTTAAAAACTATGGAGATTCTGGAAAATAAAAACAAAGCAATGCTAGATGTTTATTCTAGTATTGCTTTTTCTTCATTTATTTTATTTTCAATCAATATCTTTTCTAATTCTCTTAAAAAGAATTGTGAAGTTTTATAATCTCTTTTTTTAGGACCTTTTACATGTTTATTTTGCTTTCTAGAAAGATGTCCTAAATAACGAGAAGTCAACAAATTATTAATATTATCCTCTGTAATTTTCTTTCCTGAAACATGAAGTACCGTTACATTTTTAAGCAAAGCTAAACTTGCAAGTCCATAGTCTTGACTAATCAACAAATCTCCTTCTTGCAAATAAGAAAGAATCATCTGATCAACACTATCTTTTCCAACTTCACACATAATAATTTGAATTCTTTCATCTTCAATAACATGAGCAAAATCAATAAACAATAAAACTTCTATTCCATAATGTAAAGCCAATTCAATCACTTCTTGACGATTTGGACAAGCATCTCCATCTATTAATAAACGCATAAGCCACTTCCAATAAGTACCAACATTGCAATAACTCCACCTACAAAACCACCTAAATGACCTGTCTTAGAAACATTTCTATCAGCAAGTGTGAAAACTACATTAATTGCAATAACAGCCATAAAATTTTTCAAAATCAATAAATAAACACCTTTAAAAACAATTCCTAGTGTTACAATAGCACCAAAAAAGCCATATACAATTCCACTAGCCCCTAAAGTAATTGTATTTTGATAACGCCCATCTTTTTTTGACACAAAATAAGTCACAAGATAAGAGAAAATTCCCGATACGACAACTAAATAAATATACTCAAAACTTCCTAAAAAAGGTTCAAAGAAAGTCCCACCTAAATAATAAAGCGCATAACAGTTCATAAAAATATGTGCTAAATCAACATGTACAAAATTAGCTGTTAAAAAGCGCCAATATTCTTGTTTATATTCTATTTTAGGTAAATAAAATGCCCCATATTTAATAGCTAAAGCTGATTTTTCATCTGAATGATCTATAAGATTAATAATCACAAAAATAGCTATACAAATCAAAATGATTGCTAAAGTTATACTCATTTTTTCTTCTCACTTTCATTTTTAATTACTTCTACTTTTCTAGTTCTTTGAATATTATTTCCTTGACTATTTGTTATTGAATAAATAATTTCATATGTACCAACTTCTTGTGTATTGACTGTATTTTTCAAAATTCTAATACTATGTGTAATATCATTTCCATTACCATCACTGGCACTTACACCTTCCATAATATCAAAATGTGTTCCCTGTACAATTTCAACATCATCAATACCTTCAAGAGTTGGATGATTTCCTAAACTTCCCACAACAATTTTAGCTCTTAACTTAGAGGCTTGGTTACCTGCAGCATCTTCTACTACAATATTGACAATATAAGAACCTTTTTTACTAAATTTTAAAGATTCTTTCTTACTACCATCTTCTTCTAAAAAGTAAGCAACTGTAGCAGATTGATCTTCAACTTTATCTATTAAATTTAATGCTGAAATTGTTTCATTAACATTTACGTTAAAAACAACTTGTTTTAAAGTAAAAACTGGTTTTGTTGTATCTTTTATTCTAATATAAAATGGAAATTCTTCACCTGCATAAGAAGCAGATACTTTATATAATCCAATTTCATTTTTTAAATTAGAAAAATTTAATTGAACTTCACTAATAACACTTTCATTAGCATTTACATAATCTGCAGGATTATTAGAAATAGGTGTTCCATATTCATACACAAACGTATCTCTTTTTAAAGTAACTGGTGTTATTCTAAAGGCAAAAACCGTAAGTAAAGTACTTACAACAATAAAGAATGTTAAAACAATACCGATTATTTTTTTCTTCATTGTTATCACCTCTTTCTACTCCATTATACCATCTGATTATGTCCTTTTTGTGAAAAGTACCATACTTTTGACAATATATTATTC